>JBGVDR010000112.1:0-1907 GCA_045119455.1 Faecousia sp. | reverse complement strand
GCAGCAGCAATGATGGCCGGATCCGCGATCTTGACGCCGTGGAACACCTCATAACGCTCCTTCAGACCACGGAGGATTGCAATGGTGTCTTCCACCGTAGGCTCATTGACCAGCACCGGCTGAAAACGCCGTTCCAGTGCCGGATCCTTTTCAATATACTGACGGTACTCATCCAATGTGGTAGCGCCAATGCAGTGCAGTTCGCCACGGGCCAGCATCGGCTTCAGCAGATTACCTGCATCCATACTGCCTTCCGTCTTACCTGCACCCACAATGGTGTGCAGCTCATCGATAAACAGAATGATTTTGCCTTCGGAGTCCTTCACTTCATTCAAAACAGCCTTCAATCGCTCTTCAAATTCACCCCGATACTTGGCACCGGCGATCAGGGCACCCATATCCAGTGAGAAAATGGTACGGTCCTGAAGGCTCTTGGGTACGTCCTTTTTGACGATTCTCTGTGCAAGTCCTTCCGCAATGGCAGTTTTACCAACACCGGGTTCACCGATCAGAACCGGATTGTTCTTTGTTTTTCTGGACAGGATCCGAATTACATTCCGGATCTCCTCGTCTCTGCCGATTACCGGGTCCTGCTTTTGTTCCCGTGCCCGTTTGACCAAATCCGTACCGTATTTTTCAAGGGCATCGTAGGTTCCTTCCGGATTGTCTGTGGTCACTCTCTGGTTGCCGCGAACACCCTGCAGCGCTTTCAGAGCAGCCTCCTTTGTAATGCGGTACATATCGAACAGCCGTTTCACGCCATCTCGTGCACTTTCCAGCAATCCAAGGAAAATATGCTCCACAGATATGAATTCATCGTGCATGATCTGCGCCTGATCCTGTGCCGCTGTAAACGTGGCATCCGTATCCGAAGAGATATAGAACCGGTCTGCTTCCCGGCTTCCGCTGACGCGAGGCAGTTTGTTCAGTTCTGCTATGGCGGCCGCTTCAAAGCTTTCTACCGTAACATCCATCTTTTTAAGCAGCTGCGGGATCAAGCCTCCCTCCTGGCGCAGAAGGGCAACAAGCAGATGGATCTGTTCCAGTTGGGGATTTCCGTTTTGCACAGCCAGCTGCTGGGCACCTTGCACGGCCTCCAAAGACTTTTGGGTATAATTTCCAAAGTTCATAAGAAAACCTCCTTTAATTTCAAGCTCTGTCTTACAGAGCGTTCATTTGCTTTTTAACCGAATACCGGCAAAAATGAAAACGGGTCTGCCGCAGAACTTGCAGCAGACCCGAGGAGACGGTTATTCGATTTCCAAACGCCTGCCGGCAGGAAGTGTGGGTTCTGCCTTGGGAAGCGTCAGGCGAAGAACACCGTTATCGTACTTCGCATTGATGTGATTGGTATCCACACCGGAAACATCGAAGCTTCTGGTGTAGGAGCCGTAGGAACGCTCCATACGAATGACTTTGTCCTTCTGATCTTTCTCCTCAACTCTGGAGTGCCGTTCTGCATGAACGGTAAGGGTGTTCCCCTGAATATCCAGGGTAATATCCTTCTTCTCAAATCCGGGCAAATCCGCCTCCAGCAGGTAGTGGTCGCCCTCATCTGTCACATCGGTCTTAAACTCCTCAAGGCCGGCATTGCCCCAAAAGCTGCCAAAGGGATTGGAGAAGAAAGCATTTTCAAATTCCTCCATTTCACGGAAGGGATTGTAGGTCCGCAGACCCTGATTGTTATTTCTGGTAGTAAGTCCAAACATAATGATACCTCCAATGGATATAAAGTATTTTATGCTGACTTGTTCTGTTTTAACCGATATGGTCAGCGCATACCGGATCTTGCACGCATCCCATAGGTTGGTCATCTCTTTTCATCGTGGTCTTGACCTATTGGTCATCCGTATTATAACCCCCGCGAAACGGGAATGTGTTACCAATTTGTGAATTTTTAGCACTCT
>JBGVDR010000111.1:0-21495 GCA_045119455.1 Faecousia sp. | reverse complement strand
CTGCTGGATGTGCTGGAGGAGATTACACTAGGAATTTCCACCATCGATAAATTATAGGAGGAAATATGGAATTTTGCGCCAAGGAAATGAAAGAAGCCCTGATTGCCTGGATCAGAGCATGGTTCCACAGCAATGGCAAGGGTTGTAACGCGGTCGTCGGCATTTCCGGTGGCAAGGACAGTTCTGTTTGTGCCGCACTGTGTGTGCAGGCGCTGGGAAAAGACCGCGTTATTGGTGTTCTGATGCCCAATGGAACACAAAGCGATATTGCGGACAGCCGATGGCTGGTGCAGCACCTGGGTATCAAACATTTTACGGTGGATATCAGCGGCGCTGTGGGTGCTGTCCGTGAGCAGTTTTACCGTATCGGTATTCAAGAAACGGAGCAAACCGTTATCAATCTGCCGCCCCGAATTCGGATGTCGGTACTGTATGCCGTATCCCAGTCTATGAATGGCAGAGTCATCAACACCTGCAACCTGTCCGAAGACTGGGTGGGCTACTCCACCCGGTATGGTGACAGTGCTGGGGATGTTTCTTTGCTTGGAAGGCTGACGGTTCAGGAGGTCAAGGCTCTTGGGCACGAGCTGGGACTGCCGGAGAAACTGGTGGAGAAGACCCCTTCCGACGGGCTCTGCGGCAGCACCGATGAACAGAAGCTGGGCTTTACCTATGCAGTTCTTGACCGCTATATCCGGGACGGTGTGTGCGAGGATGAAAGCGTTCGGAGACACATTGATACCCTCCATAAACAAAATAAGTTCAAACTGGAATTGATCCCAACATTCGAACCGTAGACGATGAAGCAATATCCTATGACCAGAATGGATCTATTAAGGTTGATGGTAATGATGTAGCTGCAGGTGGCACTGTTGTGGTTGAGGAAGGAATTGACACAGCAACAACTCCTTCTTTACCGGGGACGGCTTTGTAATTGGAGACATGAGCGGTGTGCATATTTTTTCGGACGCACCATATCCAATTGCAGAACTAATGATAAGCGCCATACTTCGAACATAGGCGGCAGAAAGTCCGCCCGTTCCATCTAAGCGTCCCCACTCTAATTTCATAAAAAGGAAACGGTTGATGGTTGAAGCATTAATCTGGTGCATCCGCTTATTGCCTAACTCAGGAAGAATATGTGCGTCAATAAGGTTCTGATAATGGGAAACAGATGCATCTTTTAGGCAAATACGGTTAGCATTTTGCCATGCAGCGAGAAGATCCTTAAACAGCCCCCCTCTGGCTGCAGGCTGTAGGCCCCCTTGTTTGATTGCTTGATCGCGCTTTTCCTTACCTTGCTGTAACACCTGCAGAGTTTTTTGATTTAGATAATCCTAGCCCCAGCAAATTAGGGCCAATCTTCACCAAAATGAAAAAACTATCTGATGATGAGATTGCAGGCATCGATGTCATCGTTACGAGTATGACGAACAAACGATAATTGCACTCTATGTATTAAAACTGCCTCCATGCGATATGGAGGCGGTTTCTTGTAATATCCCATTATGAGTGATGTAATTTCAGTATAAATGAAATCAATTAGATTCAAAAAGACCAACAATCTGATTTCCTATCAGTAGACGATAGAAAGACAAACCAGTCTCTGACATAAAAACAGCCCCCGAAAATAGACTTTGGATGTTCCAAGGTCTACTTTAGGGGGCATATCATTTTGTTGCTGCACATTGATTATTGAGTCCGTAATCTCGACAATATCCTGAGTGCTACGCTCCAGTTTAGTGCAGATCGTATCGATGAGCTAATGCCACAGGGCTTGCAGGATAGCGCTGCTTTTCCGCACTCAATATCAGTCTTTCTTTGCTTTACCGGATGCTATATCTCGCTCCATGGTTTCCGCAAAGGCGCGACGCATGAAGTTGTTTAGGGATTCGCCCGTCTTTTGCACATGTGTCACAATCGTTTCCTTCTCTTCAGGAGATACGCGAGCTTGCAAAAATTCCTGTTTTGCGCGATACTTTTTGTCTGCTTTGATCTGAGCATCCGATTTTGCCACAATATCCCCTCCACTTCTAATTATAGTATAGCATAATTTGTCAAGCTTCTACGGCTAACACCTACATGTATATATTGTACAATTACAATCAGTAAACTATGTTGAAAATAGCAAATTGACACCTACATGTAGATATGATATAATGCGTATAGAAAACAAAATAACGGCAGTGCAAGGGAGCGCCAACTCCCATGCACCTGCGCAGGTGAGATGAGCACCTACACAACGGGTTCCCCCGCACCGCAGGGATATTATACCCTTTTTGCAGATGATTTGCAAGGGGGAAGTGTATCTTTCGGTGGGTTTCCCGGCTTTCAACGATTGATGAGCATCGTGTAGGCTTTTAGCCTGCACGATGTTTTGTTTTTCAAAAATTATTAGGAGGAAAACAAATGATTCATCAATCCGATCAACCCATTCGCAAGTATGACATCTGGTTGGCAGATTTGCCTGCTGTGCCGGAGAGCCACGTCCAAAGTGGAGTGCGCCCGATCATCGTCGTGTCTAACGACATTGCAAATGCGCACAGCCCCATCATCAGCATTGTGCCTTTGACGACCAATTTATCCCGCATTGACATGCCGACGCACACCGTGCTTTATAGTCGCTTTCTCCGTTGCCCCAGCATGGCTCTGTGTGAGCAGATCATGACCATCGACACGTCGTGGCTTCTGAACCGCATGGGTGCGCTGGAATGCGTCCATGAGCGTCTTGCTGTCCGCCACTGTGTACAGATCCAGCTGGACCTGGCCGCTTGAAAAGGAGGTAGTGATTATGAGCGAACAGCATTATGCAATCCAGCTTGAAGACTATTCCCTGCCTGCCATCTTGCCGTTCCCTACCCTCGCTGGACCTTTATGAACGATAAAGGAGAGTTTGTGGAGGCGTTGGCAGATATGGTTGACCTCCATCAGGTCCTTTTTGAATATGGTAAGCGGTATGTGCGTGCAGCTCGGTTCTGTTTTGAGAATCTGAAATATCGTAAGCCCGGGCAGGATTGGATGCCGTTTGTGGCGTCCAAAGCTTCCGATATCATCATGCCCCTCGGAGAGCACGGCGCATGTTCGCTTTTGTATGTGGTTGAAGATGACTACACCAGCCTGCGCGCCGTAAAGCGGGCCATGCGGCAGGAGGATAACTTCAATTATCAACAAATCAGCCGTGCAGTAGCATCCTTTTCCTCTGCAAATCCTAGCTCCGGATCCACGATTTGCTTCGTTGCCTGCTCAAATTCATCTGATTCGGCAATGCGTTGTGCTGTTTCAAAATCTTCTCTCTCGTACTGGATCTCTTCACGCAATTTGCGGAATGCCTTGGTGAGCTGCGGAGATGCACAGGGGGTAATAGCATCCTTCCTGTTCAGTCCAATAGGAACCTGTTTGATTGTTGGAACACCGTTGTTCGGGTCTAAACGCAGAGTTCCATCATCCAGTAGCTTTGTTGTTTTCGCAATTTGCTCGTTGAGGATTTCGGTGGCACGAGGGCCAAGGATAGCCATACGGTATCCGTTTGTTGTTTTTAGCGCATTGTGCCGCTCGTGGGACTGCCCGATTGTAGAGTTATAAATATCCACGGTGGAATAGCTGACATCAGGGTTTGGCACATTGTAATCGCCGATGGAGGTTCCTGCGGCTTCTTTCGGACGCAGGCCTGCTTCGTACATCAGCATCAGATCCATGACATCACCGGAGTTTAGAGCATTTTCATAAAGTGCTTCGCCCAGTCAAACCTGCATGATCGGCGTCATAGATTTAGGCAGCCGTCCAATCTTCTTTTCACGCTTAGCAACTTCCGTGGGGGCGGTGGGGTGCGGAAAAATCACATCCCACATAGGATCTGCAATCAGCCCTTTCTCCACGGCACATTCGACAACTACCCGTATCAAGGCGTGATAGTCGCAATAAAACTGCGCTTCTGTAGTACCGGGTTTTCTGCCAACGAGAAAATCGATTTCTTCCGGCTCCATTTTCGCATCGTAGAAGGCATGGAAATTAAAGTTGGCTGCCAGAAAATCGCCGCCATAGCGGTTAACGTCAGTCAATTCCGGCTCGTTTTCGCCGTCCGCAAGGGATAAATAACGTTCAGGCATGTCCATCTTCTTGATAATTTTATTGTAGTAATCCCGCATCTGGCGGGGAGTCAGAGGTTTCTTTTTGTCCCCGGATTGCGAAAACAGAGGTTGATTTTTGTATTTGTAGATACCGGATTGGATACGCTCATCAATGCGGTTCGTAATTGCAGACACGAGCGGAACGAACCGCTTTTTCTTTTCCGGGAGTTCCTCACTGGTTGTACTATTCCTAGGGAAATACTTTGTAATCGATAATTGCCCCATATCCAGCAAAGTCCACTTGATGTAGTCTGTATGTTTTAGTGCGCAAAAAATGCTCAAAGGCAAACCGGTATAGTATCTTGTCAATGTCGCCAGACTCAGCTCACTGTTCTGGGTGTCCGAATTCAGATAGAAAAGGAACCGTTTCTCATCCTCTGTTGAGAAAGAGGTGCTGACCATGGCACTACGGGTGTCAGCCTTGTTGAGCCTTTTCTCCCGACGGACTTCAAGGCTCTTTCGGATCGGATTGCGAGAATAGTATCCCTGCACAACTGCATGATCAAATGCGAAAAGCATCTGCTTCCAGAGCGGCTCTGCTGCGGTTTCAGAGAGGTTCCGATTAGCAATCGTATCATCAATGACCTGCATAATTTCATCTGTCTGCGCAGAACCAACCATAAAACTGCACAGGAGATTTTGGGCGCTATTCGGCTGAAAGAACAGTTTGGTGAACAGCTCGCTCTCGAGCTGGCTCCAGCGGAGAAAAATAAACGTCTTCAGCGAAATCGGTTTCGTCGAATACTGTTTCTCAACTGCATCGCAAATGGTATCCGCCAATTTATCATCCTGCAACAGCACAAACTCTGCCGAAGCAAGGGCTTCTTCTTTTGTATCATACCATTTTCCTGGGATGCGGGTTTTAATCGCCTTGCCTCTGAGGAGCGTGTTCTTGCGTTTTTGATCGGAGTTGGGATAGTCGTAAAGACTGTAATACGGCCGATATTTCCCATCTTCTTGCGCAAATGACACCCATATCGAGATTTCGTTGGTAAACTTATACTCGACCGGTTTTTCGCGCCTGTTTGACTGTGAATAATCGGTGTAGTCCGTATTATACATCTCGCTCAGTGTGCGGTCGCGGTCAGCAAAACTGGTATAAGGAATACGGCGAAATTCCAGCGCCTCAATTTCATTTCGATTTGTCAGCTTGGTTTTCTGAACGAAGATTTCCTTGCAGTTTGTGGTGGGCTTGTTCTGCAGGATCAGCAGGCATTGCTTTTTATGCTTCTCATTGACCGCATCCTGTGGCATAAGTACAATCTTATGAACTGTGTAATTTCCCGTCAGGTACTGCCAAAGCTCTCCCTTGGAGTGGCGCTTTTCCAGATAACCGGTAGGCATCAGGATATAGATGTTGGTGGAGGATTGCTCAACCAATGTGGGGCGGATATCCTCCAGTACCTTCTGGATTTGCTCCGGCGTACTGTCCCGAGCGAAATACAAAACACGGTCAAAGGATTGCTCGTCCATACAGCAAATGTCCTTGATGTTATCCCTTTCCTTTGTATACTGGCACATCTGGCAGTAACGATCATCGGAATACGTATAGGTGAGCTTATTGCCATATTGCTCCTGTTGCTTGATGAACGAGAGCGTAGGATCAACAATAAGCGTTTTGTTTTGCTTGGAGGTAAAGCGAAAGAAAATCTCGCGCGCAATACCGTTTTCAATACCGGTGTTGTTGGGGCGCTTAGCTACATAAGCTTCATACTGCTGAATAAAGCTAAGAGGCTTGAGTTTGCTCCAGCTCCGAACAACATCATTATAGGCTCGCTCAAGCTGACGGAAGCGTATATCCGAAAATTCACCTTCGCTTTCCCGTGCTTCGATAAACCGCATTGGGTTTGTCATATCACGGATGTTCTGCGCATACCTTTGCGACTCAATGTAGATGTCAATGATATGCTTCGACGGAATACACACAGATTCAAGTTTCTTAACATTTTCCTCAAAACTGCTTGTAACAATAATTGTGCTGGGGTTAAGGGAATAGATTTGATTTGGCATATAACTGCCCTCCTTTTTCTTATCTATATCTATTATGAGTTTTTGGTAGCCCGGCTAATAAAATGGCCATCGGCTTCTGTGCAACGTGGAAGCAGTAGGCGATATGAGTACCGGTCCCCGGAAAGGCTTCCCTATATTATTATGAGTTTTTCGTAAGGTTTCTAATTGAATGGTCAGTAACCTTACGCGGTTGGCCGAAATACAAACGACCAATAATCCTTCCGACAAAAAATCTTCCTATATTATTATGATTTTTCCGCGACCCAAAATGGATCATGCACAGAGCCAGCAATCTGGGAAGCTAAGTTGTTGATGTAATCCTGCAGTATTATTATGATTGCTGGATGCAGAAAATAAAAAACACCGATTTCTGACGCTAAATGAAGCAACAGAAATCGGTGTTTTGCGTATACGTGGCGGCCTATGTGCTTATATTGAATTTCGGCATTCTAAAAACGCCGAAATAAGCACATTGAAATGGAGCAGCCTTTGTATGAAACCTCTTCAAAAAATGGAGTTCATAGGGAGTTCACGGCAAAAGTTTCAAAATCA
This sequence comes from Faecousia sp., assembly GCA_045119455.1. Taxonomy (GTDB): domain Bacteria; phylum Bacillota; class Clostridia; order Oscillospirales; family Oscillospiraceae; genus Faecousia. The sequence continues at coordinate 14,806 of JBGVDR010000111.1, read as the reverse complement.
CTGCCTTCAGAACTATAAACAAAAACCACCGGAAAATGCGTTTTTGTCGCATTTTCCGGTGGTTTTCTAACTATTCGATTAACTTACAAACCGAAACCGGTCATTCCCACTCGATGGTGCCGATGGGCTTGGGGGTCAGGTCCAGCAGGACGCGGTTGATGCCCTCGACCTCGTGGGTGATGCGGTAGGTGATATGGTGCAGCAGGGCATAGGGAATCTCCTCGATGGTAGCGGACATGGCATCGGTGGTGTTCACCGCACGGATGATGGCAGGCCAACCCTCGTAGCGGCTCTCGTCCTTTACGCCAACACTCTTAATATCGGGCACGGCGATGAAGTACTGCCAAACCTTCTCAGCCAAACCGCTCTTGTCGAACTCCTCACGCAGGATGGCATCGGCCTCCCGCAGAGCGTTCAGACGGTCACGGGTAATGGCACCCAGGCAGCGAACGCCCAGACCCGGGCCGGGGAAGGGCTGACGGTAGACCATGGCATGGGGCAGGCCCAAAGCCTCGCCAACCACACGGACCTCATCCTTGAACAGCAGCTTGATGGGCTCCACCAGCTCGAACTGCAGATCCTCGGGCAAACCACCCACGTTGTGGTGGGACTTGACAGCCTTCTTACCCTCGGCAGCCTTCATAGACTCCAGAATGTCAGGGTAAATGGTGCCCTGAGCCAGGAAGGTGATATCCTCCAACTTGCGGGCCTCCTCAGCGAAGACGGTGATGAACTCCTTGCCAATAATCTTGCGCTTGCGCTCGGGGTCGGAAACGCCAGCCAGCAGCCCCAGGAAATGATCGGTGGCATCCACGTAAATCAGATTGGCATCCAGGCCGTCCTTGAACATCCGGATAACACCCTCGGACTCGTCCTTTCGCATCAGACCGTGGTTGACATGGACACAAACCAGCTGCTTGCCGATGGCCTTAATCAGCAGGGCGGCAACCACAGAAGAATCCACGCCGCCGGACAGCGCCAACAGCACCTTCTTGTCGCCCACCTGGGCACGAACCTGGGCAATCTGCTCATCAATAAAAGCCTGCGCCAGCTCGGGCGTGGTGATGCGCGCCATATCGGCAGGCCGAACATTATTCTGCATAGGAATTCCCTCCATAATTTCAGATGTTGCTATTTTATAACATGGACTATCGATTTTCAATCCTTTTTTTCATCGGACGGCGGATTTTAGGAGATTGCCGATGATGGCGGGACTTTCCGCCCCGGAATATGTAGAATTTTCACATAAGTGTCGAAAACCCCGTTGGTTTGTGTAAAAAAATTTACATTTTTGGCTATTGCAATATCAACGAAAATGGCTTAAAATCACGCTGAGAGAATACACTCCGAATAGATGGAGAGAAAATAGGAGGTTATCATGAAGAAACTCATTTGTGCTTTTATGGTCACAATGCTGATTCTGGTTCTTTCCGTGGCGGTTTTCGCCACCAGCGAGCCCACTACGGATTCCGATATTCCCGGCGGTTCCGTTTCCGAGCCCATCAGCACCGAGCCCTCTATCCCCGAGCCGACTACCCCCGGCACTGTAACCTGTGTTCCCGGCGGTGTGGGTCTGCCCGGTCAGACTGTAACGGTCATCGTTTCCGTGGGTGGCAACACCCCTGCCAGAGCGGTGCAGTACACCCCGGTGTTCGACAGCACCCTGTTCGCTCTGGAGAGCGTTTCCTGCCTGTCCCCCGACAGCTGGGAAATGGCCGATACCCACACCTTCTTCCTGAGCACTGCGCCCGTCAACATCAACGGTGACCTGCTGATTCTGACCCTGCGGGTACTGGAAAGCACTCAGCCCGGCTCTTATATGGTCAGCTGCAACCTGGTTGCCTTCGCTGATACCGAGGTTGCCTTGCAGACCGTCGCCGCCGCCACGGTGGTAATCGAGTGCCCCCACAGCTTCGTTCAGGATCCTCTGGTGGAGGGCGCCCTGGCCTCCCCTGCCACCTGCACCCAGCCCGCCCTGTACTACCAAAGCTGCTCTCTGTGCGGCAAGGTGGACACCGCACTGGAAACCTTCGCCTTTGGTGAATCCCTGCCCCACACCTTCGACGCACAGGTGATTGCTCCCGAATATCTGAAGGATGCCGGCACCTGCTCCCGTCAGCAGGTCTACTACCTGAGCTGCTCCAGCTGCGGTCTGTGCAGCCCCAATGTGGACACCGATTTTTTTGAAGCCAAGGATTACTTTGGCGAGCACGTCTACGACAATGACTGTGACCAGTACTGCAACGAGTGCGGTCGATTCCAGCAGGCTAAGCACATCGCCGGCACTGAGTGGTTCTCCAATGGTCAGGAGCACTGGCACAAGTGCATCACCTGCGGTGTCAATATGGATGTGCAAAAGCACCAGCCCGGCCCCATGTCCGCCGGCGACCGGACGCAGGTTTGTACCGTCTGTCAATATGTAATGGATGACAGCGAAGATCAGCACATCTGTAGCTACGATGACCAGTGGCACTCCAACGACAGCAACCACTGGCGGGAGTGCGAATGCGGCAAGGTGGCCAACATGAGCGCCCATCAGTGGGATAACGGTGCCACTGTCACCCAGCCCACTGCCGACAAGGAAGGTTTGATGATTTACACTTGTACCGTCTGTCAGCACGAGCGCAAGCAGTACATCCCTGCCACCGGTGAGCCCGAGAATCCTACGGATTACCCCTCCCTGCCCACCATTCCCAGCCAGCCCACCACCGTGGAGAAGTCCAGCGGCGCCAACTGGCCCGCCATCATTCTGGGCATCCTGCTGGCAATTTCTCTGATTGCCAACGGCGTACTTGTTTACCTGCTGTACCAGGTTTCCCGCCGTCGCCCCCAGCGTCGCAGAAAAGTGTAATTTGACCGCTCCCATGCACCCAGCATGGGAGCGATTTTTATACCCTTGCACCCTCGTACATTTTTGTACAGCGGAAAATTGCGGGGATTGCTTTTTCTGCCGGTGCGTGATAAAATTATGGGAAGAAACCATGTCGAAAGGTGGGAGGAAATGAAACGAATCATCGCCGTGCTGATGGCACTGGTGTGCTGTCTGTCCTTGACCGTGCCCGTACTGGCGCAAAGCAACGTCCCGTCCGTCATCAGCCAAGCCGATGTCAGCTCTGACGGTTCTGCCACCGTGACCATCCAGGTTCAGCTTATCTATGACGAAACCGTGTCCTCCCCGGTATTTCCCATCCCCTCCGGCGCCCAGAGTCCCCAACTCAACGGCGAAAAAGCCACGGTCTACACCGCCGCCGGTTCCCGGATGGTGTCGCTGAGAGCCATCACCAACGGCGGTCAGCCCGGCACCTACTCCTTCACCATCAGCTATCGAATCAGCGACATCGTCATCCAGAGCGGCAAAAATCTGCGGCTGAATCTGCAACTGCTTTCCGGCTGTCCCCTGCCCATCGAATCCTTCCGGGCTACCATCACCCTGCCCGGGGAAATTGAATCCACCCCCATCCTCTCCAGCGGCTATTACCAGGAAAATATCCGCCAGAAGCTGGATATTGCCATCCAGGGCAACGTCCTTGCCATCGCCACCAACCAGCCGCTGAAGGATCATGAAACGCTGAATCTGAGCCTGGACGTCAACGAAAAGATGTTCCCCGGCACCGCCCGGACGCTCCGGATGCTGAATCTGATGGATTTGGCTATGGGCATCGCCGCCGTGCTGGCCATCGCCTACTACCTGCTGTCCATGCGCCCCAAGCTTCCCCGGCGCCGTCCCCGCCCCGACGCGCCTGACGGCATCACCGCCGGTTCAACGCCCCTGTGGCTCACCGGCAGTTCTGTGGATTTGAGCCTGCTGGTTGTATCCTGGGCGCAGATGGGCTACCTGCGTATCGAGGTACTGCCCGACGGGCGCGTTATGCTCCACAAGCGGATGGAAATGGGCAACGAGCGCAGCGCCTTCGAAAACCGCTGCTTCAAGGATTTGTTCGGCCGCCGCCGGATTCTGGACGGCACCGGCAAGCACTATGCCGAGCTGTGCCGCAGCGTCCGGCGTAGCACCAGCCTGAACAAGAAAATTTATGCCCCCAGATCCGGCAAGCCCTGGATTTTTCGGAGCATCTGCGCCATCAGCGGTCTGCTCAGCGGTGTGGCGCTGGCGGGATCCATCGCCCCCCACTCCACCCTTCTCCAGATTGCAGTGGCTGTTGTGTGCTGCGGAATGTCGGTGATGATTCAGTCCGTAGGCAAATGCCTGCTACTGCGCCACCGCCGCCCCATGCTGATTGGTGCGGCCTGCGCTGCCATCTGGCTGGTTATAGGCTTCTTCGCCGGAGATTTCATTCTGCCGGCGCTGATGGTCAGCTTCCAGTTCTTCGCCGGTGTGCTGTCGGCCTTCGGCGGGCAACGTACCGAGCTGGGTCGGCAGGCGCTGATTCAGCTGCTGAACCTGCGAAAATTCATGGGGCATGTGTCCAAGCAGGAGCTCCAGCGGCTGCTAAAGGCGAACCCCGCCTACTTCCACGAACTGGCGCCCTATGCGCTGGCGCTGGGTATGGACCGGCGGTTCTCCCGGCGGTTTGAGCGGCTGCGCCTACCGGAGTGTACGTACCTGGTTTGCAAGAATCGGCAGACTACCACCGCCGCCGAATGGGCGCAAATATTGCGCTCCACCGTACGGAATTTGGACGCTCGTTCTTGGAAGCTGTTTTACGAAAAACTCACCGGAAAATAAAAATCGGGGCTTGACAAAGCCCCGATTTTTCGCTATAATACTCCCGCTTGGCCCGGTGGTGCAGTCGGTTAGCACGCCAGCCTGTCACGCTGGAGGTCGACGGTTCGAGTCCGTTCCGGGTCGCCATAAAAAACTCCCCATCCACAGGATGGGGAGTTTTTTATGCTGATGAGGTGACAGACTCGAACCATTCAATGCAATAGCCCGGTGGGCTATTGCTTGCCGCCGGCTCGACGGCGGCAACTCCTTAATTTTCGCCATCGGCGGAAATGCAAACGAGTCCGTTCCGGGAACCTCTCCCAATCCACAGGATGGGGAGTTTTTTATGCTGATGAGGTGACGGACTCGAACCATTCCATGTAACAGCCGGAAATTATCCCACGTTAGTGGCAAGAGCCCCCGCCCTACATAAGTCATATATCAAAACCTATGCCCGCTCCGGATGGAACGGGCATAAATTCCTCGTTATTCCCCAATCCCCAGCTGACCTTCCAGCCGGTTACGCAGGTCGTACAGGTCATTAAAATAGCCCGTGTACTCCACGTAGTAATTGCTGTCCGGGAACAGATAGCGGTGCAGGTCAATCAGATAGTCATCGGTCATACTGGCAATGTAGTCCACAATAATCTGGTTGGGCTCGGTCTGCTCATAGGGCATCGGTCTGGGATGGTGCGTCTGGTTTACATAATCAATATGATGTCGGAAAATGGGCGAATTCTCATTCCCCTCCTGCAAGTCCTCCAGGAGCTGCTCGTAGATTTCCTCCATCATGGGCTTGACCACACGGTTCAGAATCGCCCGCCCGGGCTCGTTGGCATAAATCAGGGCATAATTATCCCGCTTGTAGGACTGTACCGCCCGGAAATGCTCCTCATCCAGCTTGATATAGGGCTTGCCATAGCTGTTTTCGATGATATTGACCACCAGATTGTTGATGATTTCCGAATTGATGCTGCCGATGGCGGAGGTGGGGAACTCGCTGTGACCCACCATTTGCAAACTGGCGGCATCCTGCCGATCCTTACCCAGGTAGGCAATGATGTCGGAAATGCGAACCACATTACCTTCCAGCGTGGAGGGCTGGATTTTGTTGGAGTAACCGGGGATGGTGTAGCACTTCTCCAGCTCCTCCTCGAATTCCTCAAAGGATTCCATGGGCACCGGGTGGTACTCCAGCAGTTCAATTTCGCCGTTGTGCCCGCCGATGCCGGAGAGGGTCTGCAGGGTCAGATTTAGGGGGAAAATCTTATCCAGCACCCGGACGGAATGGATGTTGTGGGTGAAAAAGCGCCCGGTGTGGCGATTGTAGAGCTCATTGAGGAACACCTCGCCGCAATGAGCGAAGGGGGTGTGACCGATATCATGCCCCAGGGCGATGGCCTCAATCAAATCCAGGTTCAGATTCAGCGCCCGACCGATGGTGCGGGCGATGCGGGACACCAGCTGAACGTGCAGACTCCGGCGGGTAATATCGTCATTTTTCAGCAAGGAGAAAACCTGGGTCTTGTCGGTATAGCGGTTGTAATAAGGACTATACATGATTCGGTCGATATCCTTGGCGAACTTGGGTCGCCAGACGGGTGCCGGTCGGTCGCCACCAAAGCGGCGAATCGCCTGGGCATCCGGGAAGGAACGATCAATATAGCTCCGGTCGGCTTTTTCCTGCTCCATTCGGGCAGCCAGGGCAGCCGAAAGCTGTTCTTTTGCCATAATTGCGACCTCCTTTTTCTTTTATCATACCATAATGCCCGAAAATTGCAAGAAAAATAGAACTGGGGCTTTGCGCCTGCGGGAATCTCCTGTTCGTTGCATTGTATCCAGGAGATTGCCACGTCGCTGACGCTCCTCGCAATGACGTGATTTCTTTTACACTTGTGCGGAGCGTTTCTTGCCGGTTAGGACGATGGCGCCGGCGCACAGGATTAGGATACCCATGACCCATACCAGGGAGGCATCGCCGGTGGGAGGTAATTCCTCCGGCACCCGTCCGTCCGTCAGCGCAATCCGACCGCTGCCGTGGACTGTGCCATAGTCCAGCCGCAGTCCGGGATATTTGGCAAGCAGAGGAGAATTCTTCGCACCAACCACTCCATTTTCAAAGCCGCTTATGTAATGCGCCAGGACCATATAATCCTCCATCACATAATCCAGCACATTTTCCGCACCGGACAGCATGGCAAATCCGCCGCCCATATCCCGCAGAGTATAATTATATCCCGCCAGGTTATAAATCGCAGTCAGGTCCAGGGGCTCATACGCACCGGACGCCTTGCTGTACACCTGCACGTCATAGACCCGGTACTGGGTCGGTCCGCTGATCCATACATCCTGCTCATTGGCCTGGGTGGTGTTGGGAACGGAAATGTCGATTTTATAGGTCACGCCGGAGGCCTGCATAAAGCTGCCATCCTCCATGACCCCCGCATTCCGGGCACCCCACTCCAGGAAATCCAGCAACTGCTGACCCGTGACCCGCAGCAGGCAGGCCACGTTGCCGAAGGGGTGGATATCCTTGCAAGTCTTGTAGGAAACCTGACCGGTGAGGGCCTGATTGCGGATGCCGCCGCCGTTCATCACCGCTACATCCACATCCAAGTCCATGCTGTCGAACAGGTAATACAGGGCATCGGCGGAGAAATCGCCGGAATTGGTCTCCTGCCCCCGGACGATGCGGTTGCCATTTTCATCATAATTGTCGAAGGTGACCTGGAAGGAGCCCACCGACTGCCCCAGCTGTCGGTCAATTTCCGCCAACCAGAGTTCCTTCATCTGTTGAACCGACTCCTCCCGAATCAGCTCTGTGGTGGCATAGTTGGGAATGGTCAGCTTCCCGGTTTCCGGGTTGTAGGTAATGAATTCCGTGGTGATGGCGCCGGTTTCAGCATCAATCACCATTATGCCGATTTGCCCGAAATACTCACCGGTCTGGGTCAGAATGACCTCCTTGCCGGATTTATCCGCAACCGCCTGTCCTTCCATGACGGTGTGAGAATGGCCGTCGATGAAGGCATCCAGGCCAGTGACAGCGGCGATGGTTGCCTCGCTGGTCCAGGGACCGGAGGATGCGTCCACGCCCAAGTGGCCCAGTGCGATGACCCGGGTGGCACCGGCGGCACGGGCTTCGTCTATGGCCGCCTGCACATCCTGATACAAAGCTTCGCCGTCCTCGCCGCCGGAGATGCCGTAAATAAACTGTCCATTCCCATCCTGGAAATAGGCAGGAGTAGACTTGGACATGGTTTCCGGGGTGGTGATGCCCACAAAGGCCACTACTTCATCACCGCAGGGGAAAAGCACATAGCTGTCCAGGACATTTTCGCCGCGCACGCCCAACTTTTCGTGGTAGAAATTGCAGGAAATATAGGGGTATTCCGCCCATTCTACAATATTTTCGCAGCCGGACATATTGTAGTCAAATTCATGGTTGCCCAGGGTTGCCACGTCGTAGCCAGCGGCATTCATCAGTGAAATCACGCTGTATCCCTTGTCCATGGAGCCGTAGGCGGTGCCCTGGGCATGGTCACCGGCATCCACAAGAAGCACATGCTTATAAGTCACCGACAGTGCCTGCTTCACTCTGGCGATGACATCGTAGCTCAGGTTGCCATCAATATAGGTATGCACATCATTGGTGTAGAGGATAACAACATCCTCCAACATCGGCGGCTCCTCTGCCTTGGCGCTCACGGGAACCAGCACCAGCAACAGCGCCAGAATTAATCCTGCGGATATCAGCTTTTTCATGGTGTTTCCTCCTTCATGTTGATAAAAAATCGGGGACGGTGGGAACCACCGTCCCCGAAGGGGTCACAATTCATAGGTACGGACCACTTCTGTAGGTCCTTCCAGCGTCAATTCTGTCACTGCGCCGTTTTCTCCGGTGATGGTAACAAACAGCGTACCGCCAGGAACCTCCACCCGGAGCTTGCCGTCAGGCACCAAGCCCTTCAGCCACAGCACCACGGTAGTGGATGCACAGCCGGTGCCGCAGGCCAGGGTATAATCCTCCACACCCCGCTCATAGGTCAGAACCCGAATGGCACCGGGCTCCAGCCAGGTGTACAGATTCACGTTTGCGCCCTTGGGGAAGGCCGGGTCGTAGCGCAGGGCCTTCGCCATAGACCGCAGGGGCTCCCGCTTTTCCCAATCCAGCCCGGGAATCTCCAGCACCGCATGGGGAACGCCGGGGTTTCCCAGCTCCAGATATGCCACGTTCTCCTTGCGGCACAGATCCAGCACCCCGGGCTCATTGAGCCGGATTCGATACTGGCTTTCTGACAATCGCCAGCCGTAGACAATGCCCGCATCGGTCTGCACCGTCATCTGCGCAGGGGCAATCCCCTGATCATAGGCGAAACGGCAGATGCACCGGGCACCGTTGCCGCACATTTCACCCCGGGAACCGTCAGCATTATAGAAATGGAGCCGGAAATCAGCAATATCGGAATCGTCCACCGCCATAAAGCCATCAGCGCCGGTTATTTTGCAGAATTCCACAGCCAGTGCGGAGAAGTCCAATTCCTGTCCCCGGGCATCGATGACCATGAAGTCATTGCCCGCACCGTTCATATACGAAACATTCATACATCATACCTCACTCGTTAAAGATATGAGATATTCTATCAGAAAAACTATCTCGTATCTTGTATCTCGTATCTCGTATCTAAAGCTCAGCCCAAAATGTCTTCCATATTATACAGTCCGGCGGGCTTGCCCACCATGAACCGGGCGGCAGCAACCGCGCCGTCGGCCAGCATGGCCCGGGAGCCGGACTCATGCTTCAGGGTCAGGGACTGGTTGCCGGTGTGGATGTGCACCTCGTGGATGCCCACCACGTTACCCAGCCGCAGGGCGGAAATGCCGATTTCCTCCTTGGTGCGCTTGCCCTCGCCGGCTCGACCGCAATTGGCCACCGCTTCGGGGCGAACCTCCTTGATGGCATTGAACAGCATCAAAGCAGTACCGCTGGGGGCATCCACCTTACGGGTGTGATGAACCTCCACAATCTCGATATCCGCATCAGGGAAATAGGCGGCGGCCTGCTTGGCCAGGCGGCACAGCACGGCGATGCCCATACTCACGTTGCCGGTGAAGAACACGGGAATCTCCCTGGCGGCGGCATCAATCATCGCCTTCTCCTCGGGGGTATGACCGGTGGTGCCCACCACCACGGCGGCACCGATGGACTTGGTGTAGGCCAGCACATCGGCGATGGCGCTGTGGTGAGAGAAGTCGATGACCACGTCCGCCTCCACCTTGCCCAGCTCGGCAAAGGTCTTGGGAACACCGTTCTCGCCGTCGATGCTCACCCGACCAATACATTCAGCGCCCAGAATTTCATCAATCAGCTTGCCCATGGCGCCGTTGGCGCCGCACAGAACTACCTTCATACGTTGATCCCCTGCTTTCTCATCTGCTCGTACAGGTTTGCACGGGTGGCATCCTCCATGGGAGTCAGGGGCAGGCGCAGATGCTCCTCACCAAAGCCCATGGCAGAAACACCGGCCTTGGCGGGGATGGGGTTGACCTCGCTGAACAGCGCATTGATCAGAGGCAGCAGGTCGGCCTGCATCTTGGCGGCGGTGGCAAAATCGCCACGCTTGCAGGCATCGGTCATGGCAACCGCCTGCTTGGGTGCCACGTTGCTCAGCACGCTGATCGTGCCGGCGCCGCCCATGGCCATCATGGGAACAGTCAGGGCATCCTCGCCGGAGTAGACGTCAATCTTGTCGCCGCACAGGTGCATGATTTCCACCATCTGTGCCATATTGCCGGTGGCTTCCTTGATGGCCACAATGTTGGGATGCTCGGCAAGTCTTGCCACGGTCTTGGGCAGCAGGTTGCAGCCGGTACGACCGGGGACATTGTACAAAATCACAGGCACGGTGGAGGCATCCGCCACGGTCATGAAGTGCTGGTACAGGCCATTCTGGGTGGCCTTGTTGTAGTAGGGGGTCACCACCAGCACAGCATCCGCGCCGGCGGCGCAGGCGTTACGGGTGTTGTGCAGCACGTGGTCGGTGTTGTTGGTGCCGGTGCCGGCGATGACGGGCACACGCTTGGCGACCTTCTCCACAGTGAAGCGGATGACCTTATCCTGGTCTTCATACTCGATGGTAGCGTTCTCGCCGGTGGTACCCATGACCACGATGGCATTGATGCCGTTTTCAATCTGGAATTCGATGAAACGACCCAGCGCCTCGTAATCAATGTCGGTGGCGGTCATGGGGGTCACAATGGCCGTGGCCATGCCGGTAAAAATTGTGTTCTTCATATTTCTTTCTCCTTTTTCTGTGGGAAATGTATTTTTATGTTGATGTGATAAATGATTGTTTGCGGGCATGGCCCGCGACAAATCGCGTCACCTACCCAAGCGGTAATCGAACACCTTTGGGCACGCTCGGTAACGAACGGCTCTGTAAATCGTACAGAAATGTCTGTCATCGCGAGGGCCTTTAGGCCCGTGGCGATCTCCTCTAAAGGGAACTGATATGTTTTATTGTCAGGAGATTGCCACGTCGGACTTCACCCTCCTCGCAATGACGAGGAAGAGCATGGCAGATTGACTTTAGGTTGTGGGTATGGTATAAAAAAAGCATCAAAATGTGGAGGTCAGGCGATGATGGAACAGTTTTCCCGAACCGAAGCCCTGCTGGGCAAGGGGGCCATGGAACGGCTTACCAATGCCCGTGTGGCGGTGTTTGGCATCGGCGGTGTGGGCGGCTATTGCGTGGAGGCGCTGGCTCGCAGCGGTGTGGGCACGCTGGCGCTTTTTGATCACGACACTGTGAGTCTGACCAACCTGAACCGCCAGATTTTAGCCACGCACTCCGTCATTGGCCAGCCCAAGGTGGAGGTGGCGAAGGCGCGCATTGCCGCTATTAACCCGGATGCCCGGGTGCTGTGCTACCCGGTGTTCTACACCCCGGAAACGGCGGAGCAATTCGACTTTACCCAATTTGACTATATTGTGGATGCCATCGACACCGTCACCGGCAAGCTGTGCCTGATTCAGCAGGCTATGGCCGCCGGAACGCCGGTAATCAGCTGCATGGGCACCGGCAACAAGCTGGACCCCACAGCACTGCAAGTCACGGACATCTCCAAAACCACCGGCTGCCCCCTGGCGCGGATTATGCGCAAGGAGCTGCGAAATCGGGGCATTCATCACCTGAAGGTGGTCTACTCCACCGAGGAAGCCCTCAAGCCCCAAGGCACGGCAGAGGAAGCCGCCGCCTGCGGAAAAAGACAAATCCCCGGAAGCACCGCAGTGGTTCCGGGGGTGGCTGGATTGATTTTGGCAGGAGAGGTTATCCGGGATCTGACGAAATGACCGTCAGCTGATCCGGAGTCACCCGGGTCTTGAACTGCAGCTCCTGATGCTTGATGCTGACCGTGGTGCCCGGGGCGATGGAGCGGGTGATGAAAGCGTTGGAGCCAATCACACAGCCCTTGCCAATCACCGTTTCGCCGCCCAGAATGGAAGCGCCGGCGTAGATGGTCACATTGTCCTCGATGGTGGGATGACGGCGCACACCCCGCAGGCTTTGACCGCCACGGGTGGACAGTGCGCCCAGGGTCACGCCCTGATAAATCTTCACGTTCTCGCCAATGACCGTGGTTTCGCCAATGACGATGCCGGTGCCGTGGTCGATGAAAAAGTAGTTGCCCACGGTGGCGCCGGGGTGGATGTCAATGCCGGTGATGGAGTGGGCATGTTCGGTCATCATTCTCGGCAGCATGGGCACACCCAGCTTATACAGCTCATGGGCCAGCCGGTACACCGTGATGGCGAACAGGCCGGGGTAGGAAAAAATCACCTCATCCTTGCCGGTGGCGGCGGGGTCGCCGTCGTAGGCAGCCTGCAGATCCGTGTCTACCATGGCTCGCACCTTGGGGATTTGGTTAAAAAACTCCACGCACAGCTCCTGGGCCCGCTGCTCGGCATTACCTTCACCCATGCCCTGCAGAACCAGAGCAATCTGTCCCGACAGATTGAACATCACGTCCTCAATCAGCATGGACAGATTGTGCTTTGCGTTGTAGATGTGATAATTCTTCTCCCGGAAGTAGCCAGGGAAGATGATGCGCCGGAGCTTGCCCACCAGCTCCACCACCAAATCCCGGTCCGGGTGGCGGAAAATATCCATATGATCGATGTCCCGACCGGTCTGATAATCCGCAAGGATTTGACCTACGATTCCTTCGATCTTCTGTTCAAAATCAGACATCCTTCATTCCTCCTAAGGGATATGATTAGTTATACCATACCCATTTTATGCTGTCAATGAAAAAGAGGTATTTTTATGAAGAACATTTGTCGCTGTGTGGACGAACTCATCGGCTCTACGCCCCTGCTGGAGCTGTGCAACGTGGAAAAAAGCCAGAACCTTCATGCCCGGGTGCTGGCAAAGCTGGAGTGCATGAACCCGGCGGGCTCTGTCAAGGATCGGGCGGCGCTGGTGATGATCAACGACGCTGAGGCACGGGGCGCACTTGCCCCCGGCGGGCTGATCATCGAGCCCACCTCCGGCAACACCGGCATCGGTCTGGCAGCGGTGGCAGCGGCCCGGGGCTATCGGGCGATGATTGTCATGCCGGATAACATGAGTCCCGAGCGGATTCGTCTCATGGAGGCCTACGGTGCCCAGGTGGTGCTAACCCCCGGCGAGCAGGGCATGACCGGCGCCATTGCCAAGGCCGAAGCGCTCCATCGGGAGAATCCCGGAAGCTGGATTGCCGGACAATTTGTAAACCCTGCCAATGCCCAGGCCCACTTCGACACCACCGGTCCGGAAATTTGGGCAGATACCCAGGGCAAAATCGATATTTTTGTGGCCGGCATCGGCACCGGCGGTACCATTACCGGCACCGGTCGCTATCTGAAATCTCAAAACCCGGCAGTACAAGTGGTCGGCGTGGAGCCGGCAGGCTCTGCGGTGCTATCCGGCGGTGCGCCGGGCAAGCACGGTCTGCAAGGCATCGGCGCAGGCTTCGTGCCGGAGGTGCTGGATACTGCCGTTTACGACCAGGTTCTGCCCGTGACCGAGGAGCAGGCTTATGCCGCCGCCCGACTCCTGGCACGTACCGAAGGTGTGCTGGTGGGCATTTCCTCCGGTGCAGCGCTCCACGGTGCCATGGAGCTGGCGAAGCTGCCGGAGCATGCGGGCAAAACCATCGTGGTGCTCCTGCCGGATACCGGTATGCGCTACCTGTCCACCGACCTGTTTGTATAAAAAACCGCCATGCCCCGCAGGGTGGTATCCCCCGTAATCCTGCGGTTTCGGGGCGCTCCCCCTGCCCTATATGATAAATACAAGAAAAATATGCACAAAAATCTGAAAAAGGTTTGCAATTTTACCATATGCATGGTATACTATCTAAGCTTAACTGGAAATAATCCAAAAATGCAAAATTTTGAGCGAAAAACATACGCTCTGGAAAGAAATGAAAGGGGTATATACGTATGTCTCACAAGTATGTTTACCTGTTCACCGAAGGCAACGGCAATATGCGCGAGCTGTTGGGCGGCAAGGGTGCCAACCTGGCCGAAATGACCAACATCGGTCTGCCTGTGCCTCAGGGCTTCACCATCTCCACCGAAGCCTGCACCCAGTATTACGAGGATGGCCGGAGAATCAACGATGATATCCAGGCCGAAATCATGGAATACGTCGACAAGCTGGAAGCCATCACCGGCAAGAAGTTTGGCGACAAGGAGAACCCCCTGCTGGTCTCCGTCCGTTCCGGCGCCCGTGCCTCCATGCCCGGCATGATGGACACCATCCTGAACCTGGGTCTGAATGAGGATGTCGTGGCCGTTATGGCTGCCAAGTCCGGCAATCCCCGCTGGGCTTACGACTGCTACCGCCGCTTTATCCAGATGTACTCCGACGTCGTTATGGAAGTCGGCAAGAAGTACTTCGAGGTCCTCATCGATGAGATGAAGGAGAAGAAGGGTGTCACGCAGGACGTTGACCTGACCGCCGACGACCTGAAGGAGCTGGCTGAGCAGTTCAAGGCCGAGTACAAGAACAAGATTGGCAAGGACTTCCCCTCCGACCCCAAGGAGCAGCTGATGGGCGCCGTTCAGGCCGTGTTCCGCTCCTGGGACAACCCCCG
>JBGVDR010000110.1:0-7470 GCA_045119455.1 Faecousia sp. | reverse complement strand
TGGTTAGATGGCAGAAAAAATTGTCATTGCGAGGAGCGAAGCGACGTGGCAATCTTCTGTCGGTCAGAAGTAATAATTTAGATTAACCAAGAGGAGATTCCTACGGGCCTGCGGCCCTCGGAATGACAGTTGGTTAGATGGCAGAAAAAATTGTCATTGCGAGGAGCGAAGCGACGTGGCAATCTTCTGTCGGTCAGAAGTAATAATTTAGATTAACTAAGAGGAGATTCCTACGGGCCTGTGGCCCTCGGAATGATAGTTGGTTAGATGGCAGAAAAAATTGTCATTGCGAGGAGCGAAGCGACGTGGCAATCTTCTGTCGGTCAGAAGTAATAATTTAGATTAACTAAGAGGAGATTCCTACGGGCCTGCGGCCCTCGGAATGAGAGTGTTTGTTTAGGAGTTTTTACAATGAAAGTTATCGTAAAACGCAAGGAAAATGCCATTCCGGTGGTGATTTCCACGGAATTTATTAAGTTACAGGATGCCCTGAAATTCGCCAACGCAGTGCCCACCGGCGGCGTGGCCAAGCTGGAAATCCAGGAGGGCAACGTGTCCGTCAACGGAGAAATCTGCACCATGCGGGGCAAGAAGCTCTACCCCGGTGACCGGTTCAGTTTTGACGGCGACACCTATCTGATTACCATCCATGGTTCTTAAGGAGCTGAAGCTCCGGGATTTTCGGAACTATTCCCAGCTGAATTTGGAGTTCGCCCCAGGGGTGAACCTAATTGTGGGCGACAATGCCCAGGGTAAGACCAATTTGCTGGAGTCCATTGCCTATCTGGGATCTGGAAAAAGTTTTCGAGCGAATAAAACCGGGGAAATGGTTCGTTTTGGGGCGGAATTCGGAGAAATCCAAGGAAAAGTGGAAGCCCAAAACCGCCAGCAGGAGCTGCGGTGGTTACTGTTTTCCAATGGTCGCCCCCGGATGATTTATCGCAACGGGGTGAAAAAACGCTCTGCCGGGGAGCTGGCGGGCGTACTGCCCACGGTGCTGTTCTGCCCGGAGGATCTGATGGTGCTCAAAAGCGGCGCATCCCAGCGCCGACGTTTGGCGGATTTGGCGCTGTGCCAGCTGCGCCCCAACTATGACGCGGCATTGACGGAATATCAGAAAATTCTGGACCAAAAATCCCGTATTTTAAAGGATAAAGAGGAAAATCCCGCACTTTTGGAAATTTTGCCGGAGTACAACGCCCGGCTGTGCCAGGTAGGTGCGCTGCTGATTTCCTACCGGGCCCGGTTCTTTGACTCCCTGGGCAAGGAGGCCGCAGGCTTCCACGGGCGGTTTTCCGGCGGTTTGGAGGAATTTTCCCTGCAATATCGGACGGTTTCCACGGTGACAGATCCCTTTGCCCCGGTGGAGGTGCTTCGTGGTCAGTTGGAGGAGCATCTGGCTGCCCATTATCGGGCGGAGCTGGCATCCATGCAGTGCCTGACCGGTCCACACAAGGACGATTTTGATGTGGATTTGAATGAAATTTGCTTGAAATCCTACGGCTCCCAGGGTCAGACCCGCACTGCTGCCATCAGTTTGAAGCTGGCTCAGCGGGCGCTCATGGCCCGGGAATTCGGCGAGGAGCCGGTACTTTTGCTGGATGACGTGCTCTCGGAGCTGGATGCCAAGCGGCAGGATTTCGTGCTGAACCAGATTACCGAGGGGCAGGTGTTCATCACCTGCTGCGAGCCGGGACGGTTCACCAAATTGGGAAAGACGATTGAAATTAAAGCAGGAACAGTAACGAATTAGGTGTCATTGCGAGCCAGTGCGTACACTGGCGTGGCAATCCCCTAAGGTGATGTACCATGCAATACCATGTATACATTTTGGCAAATCATCAGAGAAATGTCATTTACACGGGAGTTACCAACAATTTAATTAGTCGTGTATATGAGCATAAAATTAAGTGAATTGAAAGCAAAAATCCTAACTGGATGGATTTATATGAATCTATCCTATGATTTTGGAGATTGCCATGCCAGTGTGCGCACTGGCTCGCAATGACAGCTATTTTTTGTAAGACAGGAGTAAAATTTATGTCTGACGAAACGAAAGTAACACAGGAATATGGCGCGGAGCAGATTCAGGTTCTGGAAGGTCTGGAGGCTGTCCGCAAGCGCCCGGGTATGTACATCGGCTCCACTTCCAGCTCTGGTCTGCACCATCTGGTCTACGAAATTGTGGACAATGCCATTGACGAAGCCCTGGCGGGCTACTGTAAGCATATCACCGTAACCATCAACCCCGGCAACTCCATCACCGTCACCGACGACGGCCGTGGCATCCCCGTGGACATCCAGCCCCAGACCGGTCGCCCGGCGCTGGAGGTTGTGTACACCGTGCTTCATGCCGGCGGTAAGTTCGGCGGCGGTGGCTACAAGGTGTCCGGCGGTCTGCACGGCGTGGGCGCATCCGTGGTCAACGCCCTGAGCCAGTGGCTGAAGGTTCGGGTGCACAAGAATGGTAACATCTACGAAATGAAGTTCGCCCGGGGCCACATCACCCAGGAAATGACCATCGTAGGCAAGACTGACCACACCGGCACCGAGGTCACCTTCCAGCCGGACCCGGAGATGTTCGATACCACCGAGTATGACTACGAGATTTTGCACACCCGGATGCGGGAAAAGGCTTTCCTGACTGCCGGACTGAGCATTTCCATCACCGACGATCGGGGCGAGAGCCCGGTCACCGATGCCATGTGCTACGAGGGCGGCATTCGAGAATTCGTCACCTGGTGCAACCGGAACAAGACCGCCATTCACGGCGATGTAATCTACATGTCCGGCGCCAAGGGTGACGCTTCCGCAGAAATCGCCCTGCAGTATAACGACGGCTACAACGAATTCATGCTCAGCTTCGCCAACGAGGTCAACACCCCCGAGGGTGGCATGCACGAAACCGGCTTCAAGACCGCTCTGACCCGTGTGCTGAACAACTACGGTGTGAAAAACGGTATTATCAAGGGCGATGATAAGGTCTCCGGCGAGGACTGCCGGGAGGGCATCACTGCCATCATCTCCGTCAAGCTCACCGATGCCCAGTTCGAGGGCCAGACTAAGGCAAAGCTGGGCAACGCTTACATCCGTACCCTGGTCGATCAGGTTGTGAATGACCAGCTGGCTACCTATTTCGAGGAGCATCCTGCCACCGCCAAGCTGATTCTGGAAAAGGCCATGATGGCCAATCGTGCCCGTGAGGCCGCCCGGAAGGCCCGGGAAAATGCCCGGCGCAAGACAGGTCTGGAGTCCGGCGGCATGCCCGACAAGCTGCAGGACTGCAACGAGAAGGATCCCAGCCTCTGCGAACTGTACATCGTCGAGGGTGACTCCGCTGCGGGCTCTGCCATCCAGGGCAGAGATTCCCGATTCCAGGCGATTCTGGCCATGTGGGGCAAGATGCTCAACGTGGAGAAGGCCCGGGTGGACAAGGTCTACGGCAACGACAAGCTCTCCCCCCTGATTGTGGCGCTGGGCGGCGGCATCGGCGAGGATTTCGACATCGAAAAGCTCCGCTACCACAAGGTCATCATCATGTCCGATGCGGACGTGGATGGCGCCCATATCCGCACCTTGCTGCTGACCTTCTTCTTCCGCTACATGCGGCCGATGATTGAAAACGGCTTCGTCTACTCCGCCGTGCCTCCGCTGTACAAGCTGAAACGGGGCAAGACGGAGCGGGTGGCCTACTCCGACGAGGAGCGGGATCTGGTTTCTGCGGAGATGCGTGGCGAGGGCAATGCCAAGGTGGAAATTTCCCGGTTTAAGGGCCTGGGCGAAATGGACGCCCACGAGCTGTGGGAAACCACCATGGACCCGGAAAAGCGCACCCTGCGCCGGATTACGCTGGACGATGCCATGCGGGCTGACTCCATCTTCACCGTCCTCATGGGCGAGCAGGTGGAACCCCGGAAGGAATGGATCGAGCGCAACGCCAAGTACGCAATTAATATTGATATTTAACGCACAATGTCTTGCCCCCCGCATTTATGGGGGGGGTGGCCGATCGAGAGCGAGGCCGGGGGGAGTATATGAAGCACGATGCGAAGAATGAACAATATGCTCGTCAGCTGAGAAAAGATATGACCCCTTGGGAACGAAAATTGTGGTACTGTTTTTTGAAGGATTACCCCATTCGATTTCAGCGGCAGAAATGCATGAACCACTTTATTGTAGATTTCTACTGCTTTCGAGCCAAGTTGATAATTGAGCTGGATGGTGGTGGACATTATGAAGAAAATGCCCAGAAATATGACGAAAACAGAACAAATATCCTTGAAAAATATGGTCTAAAAGTACTCCGTTTCTGCAACACCGACATCGATAAAAATTTTTATGGTGTCTGTACGGCAATTGATAGAGAAGTAAAAGGAAGATTACATTAAGTATACTCCCCCCGCACCAGTGTGCGCACTGGTGCACCCCCCTCGTAAACGCGGGGGGCAAGGTGAGGCTCAAATTTTGGAGGTGCTTTATGGCACATAACCGCAGTTACAAACCAGAGGACATCCTGTTCCCCAATCAGCAGATTACGGAATCTCTGCTGGTGGACGAAATGGAGCGTTCCTACATTGAATACGCTATGTCCGTCATCGTCGGCCGGGCTCTGCCCGACGTGCGGGACGGCTTGAAACCTGTTCACCGCCGCATTTTGTACACCATGTACGAAAGCGGTCTGACCTCCGACAAGCCCTTCAAGAAGTCCGCCACCTGCGTCGGTGACGTATTGGGTAAGTACCACCCCCATGGTGACGCATCTGTCTACGATGCCATGGTTCGTCTGGCCCAGAATTTCTCCATGCGCTACATGCTGGTGGATGGCCACGGCAACTTCGGTGACGTGGACGGCAACCCTGCCGCTGCTTACCGTTACACCGAGGCCCGGATGAGCAAGCTCTCAAACGAGATGCTTCGGGATATCGACAAGGATACCGTCAACTGGGATCCCAACTTCGATGAGAGCCGCAAGGAGCCCCGGGTTCTGCCCAGCCGGTTCCCCAATCTGCTGGTCAACGGCTCTTCTGGTATCGCTGTCGGCATGGCCACCAACATCCCGCCCCACAACCTGACCGAGGTCATCAACGCCTGCGTGGCGGTGATTGACGACCCGGAATGCAGTATGGTTGATTTGATGGAGCACATTTCTGGCCCGGATTTCCCCACCGGCGGCATTATCATGGGGCGCAGTGGCATTCGTGCCGCCTATGCAACCGGTCGTGGCAAGGTGGTGGTGCGGGCCAAGACGGAGTTCGAGGAATTTGCCAAGGACCGGGTGCGTATCATTGTGTCCCAGCTGCCCTACCAGGTCAACAAGCGGATGCTGATTAAGAAAATCGCCGACCAGGTGAAGGAAAAGCGTCTGGAGGGTATCTCCGACCTGCGAGACGAAACTGACCGCAACGGTATGCGTATCGTCATCGAGCTGAAAAAGGATGCCAATCCTCAGGTTGTGCTGAACAACCTGTTCAAGCAGACTGATCTGCAGACCAGCTTCGGCATCATCATGCTGGCACTGGTGGATGACCAGAAGCAGCCGAAAATTCTGTCCCTGCGGCAGATTTTGGACGAATATCTGGCCTTCCAGATGGAAGTTCTGACCCGGCGGACCCAGTATGACCTGCGCAAAGCCCGGGAGCGGGCCCACCTGTTGGAGGGTCTGCTGATTGCCCAGGATAACATCGACGAGGTGATTCGGATTATCCGCTCCGCCTATGATGACGCCCGGGAGCGCTTGATGGAGCGCTTCGGTCTGGATGAAATCCAGGCCCAGGCAATCCTCGACATGCGTCTGAAAGCGTTGCAGGGTCTGGATCGGGAGAAGCTGCAGGCGGAATTCGACGAGCTGCAGGCGAAAATTGCCTACTATCTGGAGCTGCTGGCGGACGAGGCCAAGCTCAAGGGCGTACTCCGGGAGGAGCTGATTGTCATTCGGGATAAGTTTGGCGATGCCCGCAAGACCGAAATCCAGGATGTTGAGGACGAAATCGACATCGAGGATTTGATTGAGGAAGAGACCTGCTGCTTCACAATCTCCAACCAGGGCTACATCAAGCGGATGCCCGTGGACACCTACCGCACCCAGAGCCGTGGCGGTCGTGGTGTCAATGCACAGAATTTGAAGGATGAGGACTATGTTAAGACCTTGAACGTGGCCTCTACCCATGACCATATGCTGTTCTTCACCAATCTGGGCCGTGTCCATCACCGGAAGGGCTACCAGATTCCCGAGGCCGGTCGAACCGCCCGTGGTACGGCGCTGATCAACGTACTGCCCCTGGAGCCCGGTGAGACCGTCACCGCCATGGTGATTACCCGGGAGTTTAATGAGGAGGAATTCCTGATGATGGTCACCCGGAAGGGTACTGTCAAGCGGATTCCCTTTATTGCCCTGAAGACCAACCGCAAGGGCGGCATCCGGGCACTGACCCTGGACGAAGGTGATTTCCTCATCAATGTTATCCGCACCAACGGAAACGACAACATCATCCTGGCAACCCGGGAGGGCATGGCTATCTGCTTCAACGAGAACGATGTGCGCCCCATGGGTCGTGAGGCCACCGGTGTTCGTGGTATTATGTTAACCGGACAGGACTATGTGGTGGGTGCGGAGAAGGCGGAGGAGGGCAAGACCCTGCTGACCGTCACCGAGCGCGGCTTCGGCAAGCGCACCGAGCTGGCAGAATATCTGCGTACCGGTCCCGAGGGCGAGAAGATACCCCAGAGCCGTGGCGGCAAGGGCTTGAAGAACTACAACATCACTCCCAAGACCGGCTGCGTGGCCGGCTGCCGTGTGGTGGGTGAGGAAGATGACGTGATGCTGATTGAATCCGGCGGTGTCATCATCCGCATTCCCGCCTCTGACATCAACATCTACAAGCGGGACGTCCAGGGTGTTACCGTCATGCGTATTGACGAGGGCAATGTACTGGTAAGCATGGAGCGCATCGAAAAGGTGGAGGATGAGCAGTGAAAACGGTGACCCTCTACACCGACGGCGCCTGCTCCGGCAACCCCGGTCCCGGGGGCTGGGGTGCGATTTTGGAGTATAATGGTCACGAGTTGGAGATTTCCGGCGGCGAAATGTCCACCACCAACAATCGCATGGAGCTGACCGCTGTGATTCGGGGTCTCCAACGGCTGAAAGAGCCCTGCATTGTGGAGCTGTATTCCGACTCGAAATACGTCATCGATGCTCTGGAAAAGGGCTGGGCCTGGGGCTGGAAAAAACGGGGCTGGATTAAATCCGACAAAAAGCCTGCGCTGAACTCGGATCTGTGGGAGGAGCTGCTGACGCTGACCCAGCGCCACGAGTTGCACTACCATTGGGTCAAGGGTCATGCCGACAACCCCAAGAATAACCGCTGCGACGAAATGGCAGTTGCGGAGTGGAAAAAACGGAAATAATGCGGTAAATAGTCGCATAAACCATTAAAATACGTAGTGGGGGGGGGCGGCGCCCCCCGCCCC
>JBGVDR010000109.1:0-11685 GCA_045119455.1 Faecousia sp. | reverse complement strand
GGCTCAGCTGCGTGACGCCATCGAGCATAACTATATCATCGAGGGCGACCTGCGCCGTGAGATCGGCATGAACATCAAGCGTCTGAGCGAGATCGGCTGCTACCGCGGCCTGCGTCATCGCCGTGGCCTGCCCGTGCACGGCCAGCGCACCAAGACCAATGCTCGTACTCGTAAGGGTCCCAAGAAGACCATTGCGAACAAGAAGAAGTAAAAGGAGGGATATGTAAATGGCTGCTAAAGCTGCTGCTAAGAAGGTTATCAAGCGCCGTCGCGAGCGCAAGAACATTGAAAAGGGTGCGGCACATATCCGTTCCTCTTTCAACAACACCATGGTCACCATCACCGACCTGGAAGGCAACGCCCTGTCTTGGGCTTCCTCCGGCGGTCTGGGCTTCCGTGGCTCCCGTAAGTCCACTCCCTTCGCCGCTCAGACTGCTGCTGAGACCGCTGCTAAGGCTGCGATCGACAGCTGTGGCCTGAAGTCCGTCGAGGTCTATGTCAAGGGCCCCGGCCAGGGACGTGAGGCTGCTATCCGGGCTCTGCAGACTGCAGGTCTGGAAGTCGTTATGATCAAGGACGTGACTCCCATTCCTCACAATGGTTGCCGTCCTCCCAAGAGACGTCGTGTCTGATTTTGCAATAGGAGGAATTTTGCGTTATGGCTAAGAATATGCAGCCCGTGCTGAAGCGTTGCAGAACGCTGGGCGTTTCTCCTGCCGCAATGGGTTATTCTAAGACTTCCAACAAGAACCCCGGCGGCCAGAGAAGAGCAAAGAAGTCTGAGTACGCCACTCAGCTGACCGAGAAGCAGAAGGTCAAGTTCGTTTACGGCATTCAGGAGAAGCAGTTCCGGAATTACTACGACAAGGCCGCCCGCGCTGAGGGCAACACCGGTGAGGTGCTGCTGACCTACGTGGAGCGTCGTCTGGATAATGTCGTGTACCGTCTGGGCTTCGCCAACTCCCGCCGTCAGGCTCGCCAGCTGGTGAACCACGGCCACTTTACTGTCAACGGCAACCGCGTCAACATCCCCAGCTACCTGATTAAGGTCGGTGATGTGATTGCTGTCTGCGAGAAGAGCGTTTCCAATAACTTCTTCAAGAAGCTGAAGGAAGACGACACCTTCGTTGCTGCCCCCAAGTGGCTGGACCGCGATAAGAACACCCTTACCGGTAAGGTCGTTGCTATGCCTACCAAGGCGGATATCGACTTCGACATCGCTGTCCACCTGATCGTCGAGTTGTACTCCAAGTAATTGACCCCTCTATTTGTTCGTTTATTCAGCGCGTGGGGCGATTATCGCCCCACACAAGTAAAGGAGGGTTATTAATTCATGGTAGAAATCGAAAAGCCTCGCATTACCTGCGTGGATACCCCTGAGGATGCTTCCTACGGCAAGTATGTCGTGGAGCCTCTGGAGCGCGGCTACGGCATGACCCTGGGCAATTCTTTGCGCCGGATTCTGCTGAGCAGCCTGCCCGGTTACGCTGCAACTTCCGTTAAGATTGCCGGCGTTCAGCATGAGTTCTCCACCATCCCTGGTGTTACCGAGGATGTGACCGAAATCGTTCTGAACGTGAAGCGCATGATTATGAAGCTGCACTGCACCGGCCCTAAGACTGTTTACATCGATGCAGTTGGCCCCTGTGAGGTTACTGCCGGTGATATTAAGGCCGACGGTGAGGTTGAGATCCTCAACCCCGAGTTGCACATTTGCACTCTGGGCGACGATGCCACTTTTAACATGGAAATCACCCTGTCTCAGGGCCGTGGTTATGTTTCCTCTGATCGGAACAAGACCCCCCAGACCGTTATTGGTGTGATTCCCATTGACTCCATCTATTCTCCTGTTAAGAAGGTGAATTATACGGTGGAGCCCTGTCGTGTCGGCGATAAGACCGACTTCGACAAGCTGACCCTGGAGGTCTGGACTGATTCCACCATCTCCGCCAAGGACGCAGTGTCCCTGGGCGCTAAGATTCTCAGCGACCACCTGACGGTGTTCACCGGCCTGTCTGACGCTGTCAGCACCGGCTCCACTGTGGTTGAGAAGGTTTCTGACCGTCCCGATGCTAAGTTGTCCATGACTATTGATGAGCTGGATCTGTCCGTCCGTAGCTTCAACTGCCTGAAGCGTGCCAACATCAACACCGTTGCCGATTTGATTAACAAGACCGGCGAGGATATGATGAAGGTCCGTAACATGGGCAAGAAGTCCCTGGACGAAGTTCAGAAGAAGCTGGAAATGATGGGTCTGTCCCTGGCCAGTGAAGAATCTGGCAGCAACAACTAAGTTAACCTTTCAAAAAGGAGGAAACGTTCATGTTTGGTACTCGTAAGCTGGGTAAGACCAGCGAGCAGAGAAGAGCGCTCCTGCGTCAGCAGGTCACCGATCTGCTGCGTGGCGGCAAGATGGAGACCACCTTCTTCCGTGCCAAGGAGGTTCAGCCTGTGGCCGAGAAGATGATTACCCTGGGCAAGAAGGGTAATCTGGCTGCTTACCGTAAGGCTATGTCCTTCATCACCGATGAGGATGTTGTCAACAAGCTGTTCAAGGAGATCGCTCCTAAGTATGCTGACCGCAATGGTGGTTACACCAGAGTGACCCGCACCGGTGCTCGCCGCGGTGATGCCGCTGAGATGGCTATCATCGAGCTGGTCTAATTCGGTCGATAATAAAACATAAGAGCCTGCCGCTGTTGCGGCAGGCTTTTTAGTATTGTGAGCTGTTGGCAGGTTTGTAAGCCGGGGCTGGACGGCAGAAACAGTCCACCGGACTGTTGCATTTGATGGTTCAAATCTGGCATCATCTATAAAAATAACACCATCCCAAAAGGGATGGTGTTATTTTTGGAGCTGCTAGCCAGATTTGAACTGGCGACCTCATCCTTACCAAGGATGCGCTCTACCGGCTGAGCTATAGCAGCATTTCTCGCAGACAGCTTTTAAATTATAGCATGCAGACGATAAATTGTCAAGGGGAAAATGAATAATTATGGCGGAATTGGTGGGAGAGGGGAGAGGAAATTCAGGTCAGATTGATTCCAAAGGACAGCTAGCCAGATTAGTTTGTATTTTTATTGATGGCGAAAATTATGGTGTTGCCGCCGTCCAGCCGGCGGCAAGCAACAGTCCGCCGGACTGTTGCATTTGATGGTTCAAATCTGTCTTTTGTCCAGAAGAAAAGCCCATCCTTTCGGATGGGCTTTTCTTCTGGAGCTGCTAGCCATATTTGTTTGCATTTTCGCCTATGGCGAAAATAGATGTGTTGGCCCCGTCCAGCCGGGGCCAAGCGACAGTCCACCGGACTGTTGCATTTGATGGTTCAAATCTGGCATCATCTATAAAAATACCACCATCCCAAAAGGGATGGTGGTATTTTTGGAGCTGCTAGCCAGATTTGAACTGGCGACCTCATCCTTACCAAGGATGCGCTCTACCGGCTGAGCTATAGCAGCATGTTGCCGGACAACTCTGATATTATATCCGACAGCGGGGGAATTGTCAAGAGAAAAAACACATTTTCTGATAAAAAGTGAAACACCCCGATTGCGTTGACCAGACGCATCGGGATGTTTCGGAGAAAAGAGAGGTAGGAAAATGAAAAGAAATCTAATTCCTTTACTACAACATTATTCTACACTGAGAGTGTTAACGAAAAAAGAGAAAAATTATTAAGTTATTATTAAGCTAATCCATTATTTACAGCAAGAGCAGTCGTCACAGCCGTGGTCACGGCGGCGCAGCGGTGGGCGGCGATACGCTCGAAGGTAGGGTAGTCCATATCGGCGGAGTTATCAGCCTTGTCGGAAATGGCCCGAATGATGAGAAAGGGCACCTTGTTTCGGTAGGCGGTTTGGGCGATAGCGGCGCCTTCCATCTCGGTACACAGGGCTTGGGTGATTTCGATGATTCGATTTTTGAGGGCAGCATCCGCAACGAACTGGTCACCGCTGGCTACACGACCGATTTTGGTATGCCCCGCGTTGACTGCTTCGGCACCCTGATAGCCCAAATGAATCAGTTCCTCATCGGCAGGGAAGGCGACTACATCCATCCCCGGCACCTTACCGGCAGGATAGCCGAAGGCACAGCAGTCGAAATCATGATACATAGCATCTTGACTGATAACCAAATCTCCGATATCCAGTTCAGCACACAGAGAGCCGGCGATGCCGGTGTTGACGATGTGGGTGACAGCGAAGCAATCGCAGAGAATCTGGGTACACAGTGCAGCGTTGACCTTACCAATGCCGCATTGCACCACCACAACGTCCAGACCGGATAGCTTGCCCTCGTAAAAAACGCTGCCAGCTCGGTGGGAGCAAATCTTGTTCTCCATGTGTTCCAGCAGAGTTTCAATCTCCTGTTCCATGGCACCAATGATACCTAATTTGTTCATAATATTCTCCTTATTCGGGGTAAATCAGTCGTTCATTCGGAGGATTATCCAGCAATGTGGCATATTTCTTGCCCCAGTAGTTTGCCATAGGCAGATTCATATCCAGATAGTTGCCGCAGTCCTTTGCGCTGGCACCCGGCACATCGCCGTGGAAATTTGCAATAAAATGAAAACATTGCTGAACAAGAGGGAGGGCATCCTTGCTGGACAAATCGCCGGTGAGTAGCAGATAGAAGCCAGTGCGGCAGCCCATTGGTCCGAAATACAGCACCCGGTTCTTCCAGGTGGCATCGTTACGCAGATAAGTAGCGGCCAGATGCTCAATGGTATGGATTTCGGCAGTATTCAGCACGGGCTCTTCGTTGGGGCTAGTGAGCCGCAGGTCGAAGGTGGTAACGGTTTCGGCTCCCACCTTATCCTTCCGGGACACGTACAACCCGGGCTGGAGCTTAATATGGTCAATGGTAAAGCTGGTAATCTTCTCCATGATATCCTCCTGATTTTTTTGTTATTATATCGGAAAAAACAGCACATTTCAAGTGCGAGGCGCAAATAATCCGCCCCTCGGAGGAGGGGCGGAGAATTTTACATTTTCTCGGGAGCGGAGAAGCCGAGCAGGTCGATGCACTGCTCCAGAATCCGCTTGGACAGGCCCATCAGAGCAATGTAGCCGGCTTTCAGATTCTCGTCCTCTTCCTTCAGAATGGGGGTTTCGTGGTAGAACTTGTTGACCGTACCGGCCAGTTCGTAGATGTAGGCGCAAATCAGGTTTGGTGCAGAGGAATTCAGAGCAGATTCCATCGCCGGACCGAACTTGGTAATCGCCAGCATCAAATCCTTGGCATAGCTGTTGCCGGGAGCCTGGATGGTCAGATTCTCCCAAGCGCCGTAGCGTGCCAAAATGGACTTAATACGCACGATGGTGTAAAGGATGTACGGGCCGGTGTTGCCTTCGAAGGCTGCAAACCGCTCCATATCGAAGTTGTAATCCTTGGTGGGCTGGTTGCTTAGGTCACCGTATTTCAGAGCGGCCATGGCAATTTTTGCGGTGGTTTCCTCCACCTCGCTGTCGGCAACGATTTTGTTCTCCACAACCTTGGTGCGGACGAAGTCGGTCATATCGGCAATCAGCTGCTCCAACCGGAGAACACCGCCATCCCGGGTCTTAAAGGGCTTTCCGTCCTTGCCGTTCATGGTGCCGAAGCCCACATGCTCCAGCTCTGTGTCTGCCTTGACGATGCCACTCTTCCGGGCAGCACGGAACACCTGCTCGAAGTGCAGGTTCTGCCGTTTGTCGGTGACATAGAGCATCTTTTCAGGATTCCAGTCCTGCATACGCTGAACCATGGTGGCAAGGTCCGTGGTAGCATAGATGGCAGAGCCATCGGACTTCACCAAAATCATGGGAGGAACCTCCTTTTTGTCGGATTCCTCAGCCACGGGCACCACCCAAGCGCCCTCGCTCATGACTGCCAGACCTCGGTTCTTCAGATCCTCGACCATGGCGGGAATATAGGGGTCGGCATCGCTTTCGCCCAACCATTTTTCAAAGTGGACATTCAGGTTGTCGTAGTTCTTTTTCAAATCCGCCACGGAAACAGCCATGATGTGCTTCCAAATGGCCCGGTAGCCCCGGCGGCCCTGTTGCAGCTCCAGAGTGGCCTGATGAGCCTTATGCGAGAATTCGGGATCGGATTTTTTACCGGAGGCGGTGGGATAAATCTCCTCCAGCTCCGAAATGGAGAAGGGGGCATCGGTGGGGTATTCGCCGTCAAATGCCGGATCGAAGTAAGGCAAATCCGGCTGACGCTCCTGCAGCTCTGCGATAATCAGACCAATCTGCAGACCCCAGTCGCCCAGGTGCACATCGCCGATGGTGTTGAAGCCCATGAATTTGTGCATCCGCTTCAGAGCCTCACCGATGATGGCCGGCCGCAGGTGGCCGATGTGCAGGGGCTTTGCCACATTGGCGCCGCCGTAGTCCACAACGATGGTCTTACCGGCGCCAATCTTCTCAACGCCAAAATCCTCGGCGGTGCGCATTTCTTCCAGATAGCTCTGCAGGAATGCATCGCTCAGCTTCAGGTTGATGAAGCCGGGCATGACCGCCTCAACCATAGAGTAGTCGTTGGCGTCCAGCTTGGCGACCACTGCGTTGGCGATGGCGATGGGGGCGCATTTGTACTGCTTGGCGGCGGCCAGCGCACCGTTGCACTGATATTCACACAAATCGGGGCGGTTGGACACGGTAACCCGACCGAAGGATGCGTCATAGCCGGCATCCACGAATGCCTGCTGCATCTTGGCGGTGATGATGTCAAGAATTTTGTTCATATATCAATCTCCTAAAGAGGCACGTCATTGCGAGGAATGAGGGGATCCGGTAATCCCGTGAGGGTGCCGGAACAGGGGGATATCACGGGTTGCTCCCCCTCGCAATGACAAAATATAATCATTACTGCTTCTTATTCTCTGCCATCCAGGCCAGGTAATCGTCATAAGTGCCGTAGCGGTCGACGATGGTGCCGTCGGGCTGGAAGGCGATGACGCGGTTACAGGTGGAGGTCAGCATTTCGTGGTCGTGAGAGGCAAGCAGAACCACACCATTAAAGGCTTCCAGACCCTTGTTCACGGCCTGGATGGACTCCATATCCAGGTGGTTAGTGGGCTGGTCCAGCAGCACCACGTTGGCGCCGGAGAGCATCATCTTGGAGAGCATGCAGCGAACCTTTTCGCCGCCGGAGAGCACGTTGACCTGCTTGAACACGTCTTCGTTGCTGAAAAGCATCCGACCCAGGAAACCACGCAGGTACACATCGTCCTTCTTGGCGGAGTACTGGCGCAGCCAGTCCACCAGCTCCATGGAGTTGCCTTCAAAGTACTCGGAGTTGTCCTTGGGCAGGTAGCTGCGAACAGTGGAGATGCCCCACTTGATGCTGCCCTCATCGGGCTCAAGTTCGCCCATGAGCACCTGGAACAGAGCGGTCTGCGCCAGCTCGTTTTCGCCTACGAAGGCAATCTTGTCGTTCTTGCCCACGGAGAAGTAGACTTTGTCCAGCAGCTTCACACCATCGACAGTAACAGAGATGTCCTTCACGGTCAGAATGTCCTTACCCAGCTCACGCTCAGGCATGAAGCCCACGAAGGGGTAGCGGCGGGTGGAGCAGGGCATTTCTTCGACCGTCAGCTTGTCCAGCAGCTTCCGGCGGGCGGTTGCCTGCTTGGCCTTGGACTTGTTGGCGGAGAAACGCTGAATGAACAGCTGCAGCTCCTCAATCTTCTCCTGGTTCTTCTTGTTCTTGTTGCGAATCATGGCCTGCACCATCTGGGAGGACTCGTACCAGAAGTCGTAGTTACCCACGTACATCTTGATTTTGCCGTAGTCGATGTCGACAGTGTGGGTGCAGACGGTGTTCAGGAAATGGCGGTCGTGGGACACGGCGATGACCATGCCGGGGAAGTCCAGCAGGAAGTCCTCCAGCCAGTTGATGGCCTCGATGTCCAGGTTGTTGGTGGGCTCGTCTAGCATGATGATGTCGGGGTTACCGAACAGCGCCTGGGCAAGCAGAACCTTCACTTTCAGACGGGGGTCGGTGTCGCCCATGATGTCATAGTGCATATCGGTGCCGATGCCCAGACCCTGCAGCAGACGGGATGCGTCGGACTCGGCCTCCCAGCCGCCCAGCTCGGCGAACTCAGCCTCCAAATCGGCGGCACGCAGGCCGTCCTCGTCGGAGAAGTCGGGCTTTTCGTAGATGGCATCTTTTTCCTTCATCACATCATACAGGTGCTGATTGCCCATGATGACGGTGTCCATGATGGAAAATTCGTCGTAGGCGTTCTGATTCTGCTTCAGAACGGAAACACGCTTGCCGGCCTCGATGGCGATGTTGCCGGTGGTGGAATCCAGCTCACCGGTGAGGATTCGCAGGAAGGTGGACTTGCCCGCGCCGTTGGCACCGATGATGCCGTAGCAGTTGCCGGGCAGGAATTGCAGGTCAACATGCTGGAACAGCCACTGACCGCCAAATTGCATTCCAAGATTGCTTACTGTAATCATTTCTTACTCCTTAAATTGTATTTGGCACATAATTATACATTATAATAATAGCATATTTTCCTGGAAAATCAATGGATGAATACTACAAAAAATACTTATTTTGAGGGCACCACTTTGGGGGAGTAAATGATTGTCTAGCGGTACAAAAAATAGCACGTCATTGCGAGGGCGGCTATGCCGCCCGTGGCAATCTCCTGATAATCAAATGCAACGATTTCCTTTAGAGCAGATCGCCACGGGCCTAAAGGCCCTCGCGATGACAGACATTTCTATACGATTTACAGAGTAGTTCGTTACCGAGTGTGCCCAAAGGTGTTCGATTACCGCCCGTGCACGTGACGAGATTTGCTGCGGGCCATGCCCGCAAACAATCATTTACCACGGGTGGTCAATAAAATTTTATGGGATACCTCTTGCAATTTCGGAAAAGTGCGGTATAATATTAGCACTCTTGTTAAATGAGTGCTAAACGAAAGGAAGTACCTATCATGGAAAAAATGCAGTTTAAGGCGGAATCTGCCCGCCTGCTGGATCTGATGATCAACTCGATTTACACCAACCGGGAGATTTTTCTGAGAGAAATCATCTCCAACGCCAGCGATGCCATGGACAAGCTGGCCTATATCGCCCTGACCGATGAGAAGGTGGGGATGTCACGGGAGGATTTGGCCATTACCATCACCCGGGATGAGGAGAACCGCACCATCACCGTTTCCGACAACGGCATCGGTATGAACCGGGCGGAGATGGAGGAAAACCTGGGTACCATCGCCAAGTCCGGCTCCCTGGGCTTCAAGCAGGCCATGGAAAAGACCGAGGATATCGACATCATCGGTCAGTTCGGCGTGGGATTTTATTCTGCCTTCATGGTGGCCCAGTCCGTTACCGTGATTTCCAAAAAGTATGGCGAGGACACCGCATGGAAGTGGACCTCCGACGGCGCCGATGGCTACACCATCGAGGAAACCACCAAGGCCCAGCCCGGCACAGACATCATCATGACCCTGAAGGATGACTCCGAGGAGGAGAATTTCTCCGAATTTTTTAAGGAGTTCCGCATTCGGGAGCTGGTGCGGAAGTATTCCGACTATATCCGCTATCCCATCCGCATGGGAGAGGATACCCTGAACTCCATGGTCCCCCTGTGGCAGCGGAGTAAGAAGGATGTTTCCGAGGAGGAGTATGCCGCCTTTTATCGGGAAAAGTTCTTCGATTACGAGAAGCCCCTGCGGACCATCCACACCAGCGCCGAGGGTACGGTCAGCTACAAGGCGCTTCTGTATATCCCCGGAAAGGCGCCCATGGATTTTTACTCCAAGGATTTCAAGCCCGGCCTGCAGCTGTACTCTGCCGGCGTGTTGATTATGGATGCCTGCGAAGATTTGCTGCCGGAGCACTTCCGCTTCGTTCGGGGCGTGGTGGATAGCCAGGATTTGTCCCTGAACATCAGCCGTGAAATGCTCCAGCACGACCGCCAGCTGACGGTCATCGCCCGGAACATTGAGAAGAAAATCAAGGCGGAGCTGAAAAATATGCTGGAAAATGACCGGGAGGGCTACGAAAAGTTCTTCGCTGCCTTTGGCCGCCAGCTGAAATACAGCGCTGTTGCGGATTATGGCGCCCACAAGGATGCGGTTCAGGATTTGCTTTTGCTGCGCTCCAACAAGGAGGGCAAGCTGATTACCCTCAAGGAATATGTGGATGCCATGGCAGAGGGGCAGGAGAAGATTTACTATGCCTGCGGTGAGAATCTGGATCGGCTGAGCAAGCTGCCCCAGGTGCAGACCCTGAAAAACAAGGGCTACGATGTGCTGCTGGGTACCGACGATGTGGATGAATTTATCCCTGGCACGCTGATGACCTATGCTGAAAAGTCCTTCTGCAATGCCGCTACGGAGGATTTGGGTCTGCAGACTGAAGAGGAGAAGAAGGAGCTGGAGCATAAGACCGAGGAGCTCAAGGGCTTTTTGACCTTCATCAAGGAGTGCCTGGGTGAGCAGGTCAAGGAGGTTCGCCTTTCCAATGATCTGGGCAGCCACCCTGTGGCTATGGTGCCAGAGGCGGGCATGAGCTTCGAAATGGAAAAATATATGAAGCGCATGAACCCGGAATTTTCCTTCCCTGTTGGGCGTATTCTGGAACTGAACGCAGACCATGAAGCTGTCAAGGCCATGGAGCGTGCCATGACTGCCGACCCCTTGATGGCCAAGGATTATGCCCTGCTTCTGATGTACCAGGCGCAACTGATGGCGGAGCTTCCCATTGACGATCCGGTGGCTTATACCGAGCTTGTTTGCAAGCTTATGAAATAACTGTTTACAAATCTTCGTATTTGTGATAGAATTGGAAAGGAAAGGAGCGTGAAACCATGTTTTTTACTTCTGGTTTAGCAATTGTTAGCTATGTTCTGTTGGCCTGGGGCCTTTTCACCATCGCCAAGCGCCGTGGCATCAATAAGCCTTGGTTGGCTTGGATTCCTGTGGTAAACGTGTGGATGCTGGGCTGTATTTCTGACCAGTATCGTCAGGTTGCCCGGGGTCAGGTCAAGTCTAAGCGCAAGGCTATGCTGACGCTGGCCATCATTGAGTACGCGGCAATCGTGTTGATTGTGGCTCTGGCTGTGGTGTGGATTGTGGGCCTGATTGGCAATGCAGATTTGACTCCTCTGAAGGAAATCGACTTGGCCAATATCGGCGACATGAGCATCAACGAGCTGACCGATGTCTTCACCGACCTGGGCGAAACCCTGGCTGAGGGCAGCGTGGATTATCTGAAGAGCACCCTGTGGATGCCCATCGTAATCGCTGTGATTAGCCTGGCTATGAGCGGTGTGGCAATTGCGCTGATGGTGATTCAGTACATGGCTTATGCGGACGTGTTCGCATCTACCGACCCCGGTACTGCCAAGCTGTTCACCGTGCTGGGTATTGTGCTTTCTGTGCTTGGCGTTGGCATTGTGCTGTCGGTTCTGGTGTTCCTGAATAAGGACAAGGACCTGGGCATGCCCCCTCGTGCAGCGGCAGAAGCTACCAACCCTGTCATTGACGCAGAAAACTAAAGGATACCCCGGGCTTCATTTGAAGTGAAGTGATAAAATAATGGTAGACACGAAAGTGCCTACCATTATTTTTATGCTATTATAGAGTTGGAGGTGGAACTATGGCAGGAAAATACGTTGTACGCAGTAAAGAAGAAAAGTTATCTATTGTAAAAAGGAATTTGG
>JBGVDR010000108.1:0-5562 GCA_045119455.1 Faecousia sp. | reverse complement strand
GATCCCGGCGTCCTGTGCAAGCTCTACACGGCCGGCGTAATTACTAGATCTCAAGTTATATAATATAACTAAAATCAAGGCTCTGTTCACGCGATTTATTGATTGCGTGATCAAGTTCGCATATTTGCGTGAATTTCCTTGATTCGGCTCCACTGCTCTGCGGTAACGGCGGCGGGATTTTGAAAAAATGCTAGGCCTGCGGCGCGTCTGACTCATGCTCAACCATCCAGTTTGCTATCACGTCTTGATCGATCTCCGGTTCCTTTGCGGCGGTTTTCGGTGCCGGTTCACCGAGCATCCACAAGGATTTAATCGCCGGATCTTCCGCAAGGTCCTCAGCGGTTCCCACTTCCGCGCCGGCGTTCGGCTGCGGTAAGTCGTCGGGGATAAAACCGAGTTTTGTCTTTTTATCTTCCTTAACCGCTTTGCGGACTTCCTCCGCGCTCAAAACATTGGTCTGCAGTAAGCTGTTTAACATGTTAACACGGGCGGCGGCGGTTTGTACGTCCGCCTGGTCATCATCGGCGCCCAGGGCGTTAAACTCAAATGATATTGACTGGTCGATCGTGCCCGTAGTGGTTAACTGAATAATGTCTAAAATCTTCTGAATACCGTCCCTTAAAAGTTCCTGTTTACTCATAACATGATCGTAATAGTTACGGATGTCACTCTCCCCCGTGGCGTTAAATCCCGACGGGCTTATGCCTAGCAGTTTAACGGCAGGGGTGCGGTTAATCGCTGCGATAAATTCAAGCTGCTGGCGTACAATGTCGGTCACGCCGGAGATCGTCAGTGTAATGTTTTTGATGTCCTCCGCGTTGCGGTCGCATACAACAACCGAGTCATTATTGCGGTATCTGCTCAGTGCCAGCATCTTTGCATCCATCTGCTGCACGCCGTCGGAGGAGGTCAAAAGGTCCTCGGTATTGGTCTGATAAACAAGCAGATTAAGTTTTTCAAGAATACCGGCAACGGATACGCGGGCTCTGTTCCAGTGCAGCACATAATCCCATAGAATTTGCGCCTGCGGAATACCCAGGAAATTATACGCCGGCCTTAACAGTGTAGGCGGCAGGTTGTCACGCAGGATAATAAGGCGGCTGTGATGTACACGGCGGCCCAGAATAAGCCAGTAGTCCGGGTCGCTCATATAGTTTTCTTTTAACGGGTCGGATGCATTGTAAATACCGGGGGCGGCAACAACCGGGTCAATCAGCACAAATTTAACTTTTGTACCCTGTTTGATCTCATCGCTTTTATCACTAATCTGCAACGGTAGTGACGGATCATCCGTTCCCGTGTCTATGTAGATAAATGCGCCTCCCATGTAGCCCTGAGTAGCATAGGCGCGGTTATAGAGTCGCCGGATGTTCAGCCCGTCCATTTTTTCTGCCAGCGTATCAAGCAGTTCATTGTCGGTTTCGTCGCCGCCGGTAATTGTTATCCATTCCCTGGTAATATCATCCGCAACTGTTTGGATCGCAGTGCGGATCATGCCGTTCTGGGCTATCTGCTGCAGTGCGCCATAGCCGATAAAAGACTGTGAAGGATATTGCCCCAGGTTTGCGCTATGTTGCATCAGGCTTTCAAAAATCTGGGTAAAACCAAACTCAAATGCAGAGTCCTGCGCCAGCTTTTCGTTGTTAAGCCGCTCAGCCTCGGCAGGGTCTTTGCTGTCATATGCCATAGTGCGCGGCAGCGCAAAAAACTTTTTAACATCCTCCAGGGTTTTGATCGGTCCGATGTTACCGGACTCAAACGGAGTACGCAGGGCCGCCGCAAGGTCCTCAGTGAAAATCTTTTTATCTTTAGCCATTTTTACCTCCTCACGCGTAAAGCGGCCATATTGTCGGCGGATATGCGGCCGCCGGTTTGTAAATCGGATAATGCCTGGGTCATGGAGTCAACCTGGTCATCGTGAACGCCCGCCGGAAAACTTAAAAGCTCGGCGGTGAA
This sequence comes from Faecousia sp., assembly GCA_045119455.1. Lineage (GTDB taxonomy): Bacteria > Bacillota > Clostridia > Oscillospirales > Oscillospiraceae > Faecousia. Next base: position 3,606 of record JBGVDR010000108.1, on the reverse strand, counting down.
ATCCTGCACCCAGGGGCAGATCTCCGGTGATGGTATATAAACATTGTGAGCCTCCCACAATGTTGCGATCGCGCTTGCGCGGGCCTCTTTGCTCTCCGTAGGGTTGATCGGGATCAGTCCGGTGACCTGCTTTTTCAGTGCTGATATTATCGCCGCGCCGTTCGCCTTTTCTTCAACAAGTTTTCTGATTACGCCGTTATGTTTGCGAGCAAAGTCACAAAACCGCTGCAGAGTTTCGACGAAATCCCAACGCCCGCGAACCTGGTCAATAAGATAAAACGATCCCTGATAACGCCCCCAGCAAGATCCTACCACATAATCGCTTGTTTTTGAGTCCTTAAAAGTCATATCCCATGACAGAACCTTTTTGTCAAAAAACGGCGGTAGTTCTTTGTAATATTGGATCCATGCCTTCTTGAATGTTCCGCCGCCCTCCGGTACCGGGTGCTGCTGATACATCGCGGCCCACAATTCAGATCCGATTTGTGCCTTAATCGCCGTAAGTGCTAACAGGTTATACCGCTCAGGGTGCAGGGCCTCGCCCTCTTTGCGGTATTTTTCGTCGTGCTCAGCGATGGCCGGATAATTGATAACGTGATATTGATCGCCGCCGTGTGCTGCTTTCTCCAGGAGGTGGCCCACTAGATCGTCGGTGTTATGCGTCGGGATCAGTGTCCGACCTACAAGATAAAGGCCATCCGGTGCCGTCGTGCTTATGCAGCGCCCCCAACCTTGATCCTCGGTAGCCGCCAGGGTGAAGGCGGCTAACCTCTCACGCCCCCCTATTTTACAGCGTTTATACGGGATCTTTATCGGGAGTTCCATTGTAGGCGTAAATGAGAATCTATAACAGTCATTCCGGCGGGTGCACTCTTTACCTCCGATAACCGTTTTACTACCTTTGCGGTTTACAACCTCAACGCCGTTTGCTCTCATACCTAAAGATCGAACAATAAAGCGGACATCCTCTAAAAGTTCTTTGTTAGAACTAGAGAACCTTAGCACATTCATACTATGATCACCGTCGGTATCAATAAGCCCGGCCAGCAATGCCATCCGGTTTTCAACACTCGCATACTTGTAAATATCTGGTATATGTTTATTTCCCAGGAGTCCTAATTCTGCAAGTTTTCCGCGTAGCCCCTGATGGTAATACCCGAAAAATAAATCCCCGTGACTGTCTTTATCCGTACGTGTGATCTTGTAGGCCGTATTTGTGCAATGCTCGGTATGCTTATGCCAACACTTAATCTCAGGCTTATTTTTGTTACCATCCCCCAACCATAAGCCCAGCCAATACGGATCGATCGGCAATTCTGCGCCCTGGGTAAACTCTAGCGGTTTAATGCGCGGCAGTATGCGTTTTTTGCCTATAAGTGCCCCCGCCTCGTAAATAACGGCGTTATGCTCAGCACGGGACTTAACCGCCCATAAATGCGTTTTTGAGCATATGATTTTTTCCTGCCCCGTATCAACGGCCACGTCACACCATACCGGAGGAGTTACCGCCTTCACGGTTACCGGGTGACCGTCAATCCCGTAAACCTGATCACCCGGCTTAAGTTCGCCGTGAGTTTTCCAGCCGTCAACGGTTAAAACCGGGGTATCATCCTTGATCGGGTGCCAACGTGTGCACATAACGATCACGCCGCCGCCCGGTGCCAGTCGCGTGTATGCGGTGGAGGCGTACCAGTCATGCACGCGGCCGCGCATAGTGGCGCTGTAGGCCTCTGCTTTGTCTTTGTGCGGGTCGTCGATAATCAGGATATCGGCGCCCATACCCGTGATACCTCCGCCCACGCCCGCGCTGCGGTATGACCCGCGATAATGCACGATCTCGAACTTATCTGTAGTTTTCTTGTAGGCGCCCGTGTCTCCGGTTTTGGCCGCGGCCTCCTTACTAGCAAGGAACACAAAGGGGAACAATTCACGGAACCGCGGGCCGTCGATAATTCTTTGTACATCCGTGTTCATAGCCCCGGCTAAATCGCTCGAGTATGAACTTGCGATTATATGGCACTCCGGGTAATTACCCAGGAACCACGCGGGAAAATCACGGCTCACCAGCTGGCTTTTACCGGACCGCGGCGGCGCGGTTATGATTAACCTCGGCGACTTTTTAGCAATTACATCTAAAGCGAATTGTTTTAAGGCTCTGCAGATCTCACGGTGAAACCAACCCATTATATAATCATCGTGATTATACAGAACAAAACTGCTCAGGTTTTCCCGCGCTCTGCGCTTTGCCAGCTCTTCCAGGGCCTCGCGCCGTGTGACTTCACTCATCATCCGCTCCGATGTTTATCACGTCAATGAGCTTGTTGTCCTCCATAGACTCGACAGGGCGCTCAACCTTTGCCGTAAGGGCAATGTTTTGAGTTTTCTGCCAGCCATAAACAACCTCGACCAAAAGCTCAATCAGGCGGTTTGATCTTCCGGTCTGAATACTCGTATCCAACATCTTATCCAGCAGCTGGACCATGCGCGATGCGTATCTGTTCATCAATCTGGCATTAGGCATACCTGGGGTGATAAATAACAGTTTTGCATCCTCGGTCAACTCTTCCGGCTTTTCAGTTTTTGCCGGAGGGGGCGCAGTGTTCGCAGGTGGCATAGCAGCCGCCTGGATCTTTGCTTTTCTGATCGCCGCTGTGCTTTCTGCGGTGGCGGCTTTTTTCTCCTCAGCGCACTTATCGGCTATTGCCTTTTGCTTGGCTTTTTCCTCTTTTTCCTCTGCGGCTTTCTTTGCAGCCGCGGCTCTTTCCTTTCTGGCTTTTTCCTTTACCGCTTTTTCTGCGTCCTTAAAAGCCTTTTTGCCATCGGCCACAGCACGGGCGAACTCAATATTGCGTTTGATATACGCGTAAATTGTAGTCTCGCTTATTCCCAGGCGCGGAGCGATCTCCCTTGCCTTAAATCCCTCGGCCGATAAATTGCGGACCGTATCGAGCACGGCGGCGGTAACTTGAAATGGTTGATCTGCCATATGGCCCTCCGTGTTTGATTTGCCTAATTTTGCTTTGTCTAATTTTTGTTTTGTCTAATTTTTTACGCGCTGTTATGCGCTTAAACAACGCTAAAAATTAGACATCTCAAAAATTACACATCTGCCCTATGTTGTCAATACCCTTTTAAGATCTTTTTGTGATCTGCGGTAACGCTCACACTTTTAACCGGTGGCCCGTGATACTATAGCGCCGTTGCGAATATTCGAGCTCTCAGGCCTCCGGGTCCGTGCCGGAGGCTTTTTCGTTTTTAGGGCATCACTCTAACTTCACTCTAACTTCACTCTAACTTCACTCTAACTTCACTCTAACTTCACTCTAACTTCACTCTAACTTCACTCTAACTTCACTCTAACTTCACTCTAACTTTGCACCAACTTTGCGCCAACTTTGCACCAACTTTGCGCCAACTTTGCGCCAACCGGCTAAAAATCCAGGTTGTATCTAACGTGAAATTAGCTCATTTTTTAATCAAAATTACCAGTGTTAGGAAAATATGTTAGGCTAGTTATGCGTACTCCTATCACGCTCAAACCCTTATGGTATAAGGGTTTGCGGGCAATTTTAATTTTGTTAGGAATTAATAACAAACATTCCCGCG
>JBGVDR010000107.1:0-1730 GCA_045119455.1 Faecousia sp. | reverse complement strand
TGATCCTTGTACTCGATGATCTGATAACCTACGCCCGCGGCGGCCGCTCAGCCTTTGCAGAATTTTGGGCTAAATTCGGCACGCCGGAGGAAGTAAAGCAGAAACTGATCGCATTTTTAGAAAAGTGCAAAAAACTGCTTGCCGATTATTTACCGCTAATTGTGAAAATTGTCGGTGCTCTCCTGGGGCTCTCTGCCGTTCGCGGCGTGTTTTACCTCATTGAAAAAGCCCTCGGCGGTGTGGGTAAAGCCATGGGCGTTACCGGTAAGGTCCTGGGTAAGGTCCTGGGCGTTATCGGTAATGCCCTGGGTAAGACCCTGGGCGTTGTTGGTAAGGCCCTGGGCGTTGTCGGTAAGGCCCTGTTGATCTTATTGAGGCATCCGGCGCTATTGTTCCTGATGGCCGCCGCATATTTCATTTATCAACGCTGGGACGGTATGGTGGAGGGCATGGAAGCCCTTATTGCAGATCTGATCTCAGTGTGGGAAAAAGCCGTTGACTGGACCGCCGATTATATAGGTAAGATCGCGCAGGGCTGGAAGGACCTAACCGGAGACCTATCCGCAGCATATAATAAGGTCGTTAATTTTACCGTCGAGCTCATGGAGAAAGCGGTTAACGGCGTCAAAGACCTGCGCACAAAAGCGGTTAACGCCCTTGCCGGAATGATTGAAAGCCTTGCAGGCGTTTTGTCGCGCACATGGGAAGTCGTAAAGGACGGGTTTAACGCCATGGTTGACGACTTGATCGCCGCGTGGAAAAGATCGCCGCTCTATACTATGTTTACCTCAATTATTGACGGCGTTAACGCCGCTAAAAAAGCCCTCGGCATCGGCGGCGATGAAGAGCAGAAAACCACCGGCGGGACCGGAGTCACGGGCGCTATAGCCGCGGCGGCTGCAAAGACTTTTGACCTGGGCGGCCTATGGGGAGATGCTAAAAACTTTTTAGGCGCAAAATTCTCAGCAGTGCCAAACGTTAATCAGCAGACCTCCGCCATGACAACCTCGGTAGGTAAGCAGCATAACGGCGATGTGAATATCGACAATTCTCAAAACATCACGGTTAACGGCAATGTGGGAGATCCTGCAGAATTGGCCGAGACCATGAACAAGCACCGGACAACCGCCGATCTATCCGACAGCGGCACCTATTTGAATTAAGGAGGGCGCGTGTTTAGCAAATTGATCAACCGCCAGCGACTCAATGCACTGGCAAGGCGTGAGCAGAGCCGGGTTATCCCTCCGGACGTTCAGGAGTGGGCTTTTATAATACCAGAAACCGGATTGATGATCGAGTTTAAGTCGTTCGTACAGCTTAATTACTCAGTCGATTATAAGGTCACAAGTTCACCCGTAAGCGGCGGATTTGTTTCATACCATAAGGCCAGCTCTCCGGAAACCCTAAACGTTAAAGGCGCGATCACGGGCAAGCCGGAGGAACTGGGGCAGACTTTAGATCTATTAATCAATTATTGCCGCAGTACTGATCTATTGAATGTGTTAACACCGGAACGGTATTTCAAGGACTTTAACCTCCACAAGCTGGACTATGCACGGCAGCCGGGTGACGGCGTCGACGTGATTTACTTCACCGCAAGGCTGCAGGAGATCCGCCAGGTGGAAAATGCCTATACTAATGTTAAACTCGGGTCTAAACGCCGGACGGGTGTTAAGCAGGCACCGGAAGCATCGGGACTCTGGCTTGGCCGTGAGGCCGGCAACAAGTGG
>JBGVDR010000106.1:0-2994 GCA_045119455.1 Faecousia sp. | reverse complement strand
TCCTGAACCCAGCCGCGGATCAGTGTATAACCCGCATCTGTATACGGAACGCGAGGAGTCATTTCAAATCCGGAAAGGATCTGAACCTGCAGCGCATTATTAAGCCATGTGGAATTGAGATAAGTATCAATCCATCCAAATTGACCGTCAATCTGGCCATTCTGGAACAGCACGAACGCGTCATTACGGGAGGCATAATCGCCCATAAAGTTAACGCCGTTTGCTATAAGGTTGCGGGCTTTTGCCTTTTCAGTAATTACAGCGGCTAAGCCGGACTGAGCCTTATATGCAAAGGTAATTGTACTGTTATTGCGATCCCACGCGATTGACGCGGCGCAACCCATTACAAATGCAGCATAAAGCGGACTGTTATATACGTGCGTTAAACCTTCGGCATTTAGCTGTCGTAACTGATATGTGATTGAACTTGTATCACTATCGGTTAAAACGGCGGCCTCATCGGTCCAGCGGACATATAAGTACTGGTTGCCTTCATTAAATTGAGTCTGTACCCACCCCACGATCGCGGCGTTCTCATCATATGTGAGCGGGGTCACGTTAATGGTTGTAAGGGTTACCCAGTTCATTGAGGTATTTGTTACCAGGTCAAGAACCTGATCAAAAGTCTTTGCCAGGTAGCCGGCGCAATTCAATACCGGAGTATCGAGTTTTAACAGTGTGGCAATATCGCCGCCGATCTCAGTGATCACGTTTTCTGCGGTTGTTGCACTATCGACCAGTTCAATACGCGGGCCGCGTCCGTCGCTGTTAACCAGTGCCAGGGAGTAGGTTTCCCCGGAGGTGTTGATCTTGCTGTTAATCGCGGTAAGTGCAGCGCTCACGGATGTAACGGAGGATAGGTCCACTGTATAGGTGTGAGCGGTACCGTCGTTAATTGTCAGTGTAGTGGCCGCGGTTAACGCTGTCAGCAATGTGGCAAGATTGCCAAGATCGCCGCCTGCCACGTACGCGCCGCGGTTTGTGCGCATAGCGCCTGAGATCATCAGGGTGCTAGGGGCAGTCAGCTTGTTATTATAGCCGTTAAAGTAAATCTGTGCGGCTTTGTACTCTGTCGAGCTGTAGCCGTACCATTTCCCCACGCTTTCAGCATCCGCAAACTGCTGGATTGCTCCGGCGGCGGGTGCTGCGGCACTGTCGGACAAAAACAGGCCATTGAAAACTAGGTCTGTTCCGGTACCGGCTAGAACTCGCGGCGTGATCTTAACTAATTCACTTGCAGGAATAGTCATTTTTTAGATCTCCTATTTGATATTAATCATGATTATTATCGACGTTTTCCGTCAGCATCCAACCCGGAGCGCTCTCCCGTGTTTCCGGTGTGTGCGCTTTGACTGATCTCACATTTACACGGGTGAAAAAATCCGCATCGGTTGCGACATTAAAACGCTGGCCTAAGTGTAATTGTACATTATATCGGGCGGTATAATTTTTTGTTTCATCCCAACCCGTGACATTGGTCACGTTTTCAGCGAATAAACTTGACAAACCGTATTTAGCAAAGAACTTGACCGCCGTCGGACTGCGGGCCAGCAGCTCAATTATCTGCGCCCGCTCTGCTGTGATCTCCTGCTTTTGCATCGGCTCGGCGCTGCAAAAATCAATACTGATTACATGCTCCAGCATCTCGCTTGCCCGCTCCTTGTAGCTTTCCTGCGGCTGGTTTTTATACTCGTATTGATAATGGTTTGTGCCGTGACGGATTGTGCTCACATGCGCGATTATACAAAGTTCGGTGCTGCTACTTACAACCGGGGCATCATTCAGCCCCGCACGTATAATCTGATCTGCGGTCAGCGGTTTGCTGTTCGCATCTTCCGGATTATACGCATAAGCCTTCACGAACTCGTAAACCGCCGCCAGAATGTCTACGGCCATACGCTCACCCCGTTAATCAGTTTATCCAACACTCCGGCGCCGTTAACCTCACCGGCGTGCTGCTCTTCGGTCATTTCCTCGATCTGCTCTTCCGGCTTTTCCAGGGCGGCCTTTTCTCCGGTAATTTCACGGGATTTGAAAACGTCGGCGAACTGCCGACCGTTGTATTTTCCACCTAAACCTGCGCGGATCGTGCCGTTGCTATCTACCATAATGCGTGCGCCGCGGCCGATCGTAACCCACCGTGTAGAATAGCGGATCAGCTCTTCCGGCATCTCATCGCCGGTGACAAAACGCTCTAATTCCTTTTGAGCTCTACGTGCAGCCCATAAGCCGTTAGGAGTATTCTGTCTTTGCCATGCTTTATTTTTAGGTGACCATTTAAAGCCGTTAGACTTCATAACACTGATTACCTCGGCATCCGGTTTACCGTCAAACTTAAATCTTACGCGCCCATCGGTAAAATCTTCATCGAGATCATACAGCTTGTTACTTGCCTTAAGTCCTTCACCGCTCTGCGCTCTTTGCTGTGTTCTCTGCGCTTGCTCCAGGCGTTCACGCCAGCGACGGCGCTCTGTACTTGTTGCGGCGCTTTCCACTTTTTCCTGTAGCTTTTGAATGAGCATAGGATCGTCGGATCTGATATTACTTAGAGCGTATTCAGCCCCCGCGGCTCTCTGTTCTAAATAATCGGCCTTTTCGTGCGCTTTACGTCCGGCCTCATATTGACGCTCGGCCCTCTTAAGAATAGGATCTAAGCGGCCCTCAATATTTGGCTGTCCTAAAGGTATTCCGGCAAGTTCCTGGCGTCCACGGCGGATATGCTCAGATCCCTCTTCCCTTGCCTTTTCTGCTCTTGCGGCTATGCGATCCACGCGGTCACGGCGTCCCTGCTCGTATTCCGCAGATCTAGCTATCTGTTCGGCTGTTGCCTCTGGTACCGCTTGCCTGAACTGTCCGCGGCTGGCCTCTGCCAAAACATCTTTATATTTTGCGTTTTTGCCTACGCTCGCGATTAACTTTTTGGCATCCTCTTTTATTTTGTCTACCTCGTTAAACATATAACTGTCATGCCGCCAGTTTGTAGATTCATATAGT
>JBGVDR010000105.1:0-13420 GCA_045119455.1 Faecousia sp. | reverse complement strand
CCTCGCAATGACGTGCTATTTTTTACACTGCTAAACAACATTTACCGTTTTTTGACACGCTCAAAAAGCCCGCGGCGGCTGCCGCGGGCTTTGGGGGGTATGTGATTGGGGATTATGCGTTCTCTTCCAGGCTGGCAAAATACTGCTTTGCGTAGTAGCTGTAGACAGCTGCGCCAGCGCACAGACCATTCATGGAATCGGTCACCGTCAGATTGCTCTGGCAGTAGGTGCCTACGGAGTAAGCCAGCACGCCGGTGCTGTACTCCACACCGCCAGCGGTGTAGACACAGGCCACGAATACCGTCTGATCCACGTACTTGGCGACAATGTCGCTGACATTGCCCCAATACTGGTTCTCCATGCCGGTGCAGACCATGGTCATGCACTCAGAAGCATTCTCTGCCGTGAGCACATCCGCATTCAGGTAATCCTCCAGTCTCCATACGTACATCTTCACATCACCCTCGGGTACGAACTCGGTGGTCATGTAGTAGTTGATGGAGAAGGCTCCATCAAAGGACACGGAAGGCTTGCGACCGGTGAAGCCCTTGTCGGTTCTGGCAAAGCTGCCGACCTTGCTCAACTCCACAGCCAGCAGAGGATTGATCATGGATGCGTCGTAGGCAGCAACCAGCATCTGCTGTTCGGCGGTCAGGTGGGCATTCATCAGATTTTCCTCGTTGTAGTGGAAGAACTTCTGTGCCTCGGCACCGTAATTCAGCAGCGCCACCACCAAGGCCTTCATCTGGATGTTTTCAGACTTCTTCAGAATGCTGTTGGCATAGACCACCGTGTTGTAGCCACGGATGTCGGTGTAGACATAGGTGCCGTCGGTGAGCTTGGCGTAGATTTTGAAGTAGACTGCGTCGGCCATGTTCTTGGGAGCGATACCATCGGTTTGAACCATGTAGATACCGCCATCGTTGCAGTAGCTGGAAATCACCTGATAGGCGGTGGACACGGTACCGTCTGCCACCTTCTCACGGAACAGGGCGATGCCCATCTCCTCTACGCTGGTCATGTCGTCCACCAGGAAGTAGAAGTTGTAGCGTATCTCACCCTCGAAGCTGACACTGGGGTTGCCCACGGTGATATTGGGCACGACCACAGGCTTGGAGGGCAGGATGGTTTCGATGGAGTCGAAGCCAACCCGGTTGCCATCCGCCCACATCATCCAGTAGCAGATGCCATCGTACCAGCCCTCAAGGATATCGGGGGTCTGATCCAGGGAATCGGAGCCGTCGTCCCTCTTTCCGTTGATAACCAGACCGGTGATATCGGTGGGGATGGTCAGACGGTAGATATCATAGGTGCCATCGTTGCCGCAGAGCTCCATGGCGATACCGGGCCAAGTGGGGTTCTCGCCGATGGTGCTGCCCCAGAAGTACAGGCTCACGTCGGTCCACAGCCAGTTGTTCTGGAAGTAGATGGTCATGTAGTCGTTGGGCTTTTCGGCGCCGCAGATGTCACAGATTTCGTCTTCCCCATAGGTATGACCGGTGGGCTCGGTTTCGGAATCGGTGTAGCTATCGCCGCAGACCGGGCAGGTGTGGGTGGTGTAGCCGGACTCGGTGCAGGTGGGAGCGGTAACCACAGACTCGTAGACGTGGTCGCCCAGCTTCACGTCGGGCAGGCGGTAGACGGTCTTGGTTTCCACCTCACGGGTTTCGCAGGCGAAGACCTCCTCCTCGCTCCAGTCGGTCCAGCCGCTCCATGCGCCGTGGACATATTCCTTGGAGGCGCTTTCGGTGACCTGCTCGTAAACTGCGACCACGTAGAACCATCCGGAGGTGGCACAATGCTCGCCGCCCAGCTCGTAGGTCAGGTTCCCCTCACCTGCGTTCAAGGTTTCGGGTGCGATGTCAGAGTAGACCCCACAGAACTGACTGAACTGCTCGGTCTGCACATCGGAAATCTCGCCCTCTGCGTTGTGCCAGTGGTAGTAGAGGTAGCCCACCACGGAATCAGAGGTAATCTCCAACTTCTCACCCTCATTTTCGAAGGCTTCCAGCTTGATGCCGTTGTACAGGGCATACAGTTCACTGGTGGTGTCGAAGCCGGCGGGCCATTCGGCCACGTACAGAATGTTCCGGACGCCGGTACTGACCCAGTAGCTCTCCACCAGCTCGTAACCCTCCACCACAGGCTCTGCGGAGGTGATGGTCACATAGTCACGGTAGCGGAACAATGTGCCGATTTCAAACAACTCTGCGGGCATCGGTTCAGGAATCTCGTCCATCCAATCCGCCATATCCTCCGCATTCCGCACAACGGTATTGCCGCAGTTGGAGCAGGTGAACCGGAAGTCGGCGTAGGCAACGCAGGTGGCATCGATGACGGTCAGCTCGTAGGTGTGCTGGCAGACCATGCCGCAGCCGGTACAGGTGTCGCCCTCGAAGGTATGGGACAGCATCTCCATGGTATCGGTTTTGGTATTGCCGCACTTGGAGCAGGTGTAGGTCATCACACCCTCGGCGGTGCAGGTGGGATTGGAGGTGACCACGCCTTCGTCATACTCATGCTCGCAGGCGTTGGCGGTGTAAGTCAGAGTCAGGGTATCGTTGGCATTCACCGTCAGGGTGAAGCGGATTTCCATGCCGCCGGGCACGAACATCTTCTCCACACCGCCGTTGTTGGTGTTGTAGAAGGTGCCGGTGGTGGTATCCACATAGGCCTTGGCCATGTACCAACCCTGGTTGCCGGAGGTCTTGATAGCGATGTAGCTATCCTGCTGGAAGATGCAGGTCAGCATGCCGTCCACGAACTTGAACTGACCCATATTTGCGTAATCTTCCTCGCAGCCGTAGTTGGTGCCATTAATCCAGCCGTACAGGTAGTAGTTCTTGACGTAGTCGGTGGTGATGTCACCACAGCCGCCACAAGCGCCGTCGATGTAATTGTGGCCCTTGGCGCTGAGGACTTCCTCATAGCTGTCACCGCACTTGGAGCAGTTATAGGTCCGGATACCGGTGGTGGTACAGCCCGGAGCGGTGGAAATATAGCTGCTGTAATCGTGGCTGCAGGCGCCCTTGGTGTAGCGCAGGGTCAGGCTGCCGTCGGCATTCTTCGTCAGGTAGAAGGTAACCGGCACACCGGCGGGGACCCGGAGCTTGTTCTGGTCGATGCCGCTGCCGGTATCGTAGAACTTGGCAGAGGTGGCATCGTCGCCGGGGTAACCATCGGTCATGAACCACTTGGCATTGTCCTGAGTCTTCAGGTAGACGTAGCTCACATCGGTGAAGGTCACGGTGAGGCGACCACCGCTGAAGGAGTAGCCGGGCTTATCCCAGTTTTCCTCGCAGCCCACGTTCTGACCGTTGATCCAGCCGACCAGGTAGTAACCGGGATTGTAGTTGGGGTTGGGAGCCCAGCAATCGGTACAATTGGCGCCGGAGTAGTTGTGACCCTTGGCGGGAATCTTGGTGGTGTAGCTGTCGGCGCACATGATGCAGCGGTGCAGCATGGTGCCGGTGGTGGTACAACCGGGCCACTCCAGAGTCTGGGTGTACCAGTTGTGGCTGCAGTTGCCAGCGGTGACATAGGTCAGGGTAACACTGCCATCGTCACGCTCAATCAAAGTGAAGGTAATCTCGACGCCGCCGGGGACATTGACCTTGTCATGCTGGATGGGCAGGCCGGTATCATACAGGTTTGCGAAGCAAACACCGTCGCCGGGATAGCCGTCACACATGAACCACTTGCCGTTGCCCTCGGTCTTCAGGAAGACGTAGCTGGTCTCCTTGAAGGTGTACTTGAACATGTTTTCGGTGATTGGATAATTGCCCATGTTGGCGCCGTCTTCCTCACAGCCATGGTTACCGCCGTTGATCCAGCCGACCAGGTAATAGGTGGTGGACAGGGGCTTCAGGTTGCCGCAGGTGGCGCAGATGCCGTTGTCATAGGTGTGACCCAGAGCCTCGGTGGCATTCTCCAGATAGCTGTCGCCGCACTTGGAGCAGGTGTACTTGTCGCCGCCGGGCTCGGTGCAGGAAGCGGTGACGGTGGTCTTGATGTACTCGTGTTCGCAATTTTCGGTATCCTTGCCGCCGCAGACGGTACAGATACCGTCCTCGCCGTAGCTGTGACCCAGAGCAGGAGTTTCCTTGGTCTGGACATCGCCACAGAGCGTACAGGTGCCGGTGACGGAGCCGGGCTCGGTGCAGGTGGGCTCCACGGTGATGTATTCGTACTCATGGGCGCAGCCCTGAAGCTCACCGCAGTTGACGCAAATGCCATCGGTACCGAAGTCGTGACCGGCGGGCTCGGTTTCGGTATCCACGTAGCTGTTGCCGCAGAGCTGGCAGGTGTGGGTGGTGAAGCCGGGCTCGGTACAGGTAGGATTGGTTACCACATCCTCATACTCGTGGATGCAGGTGTCGGGGTTCACTGCACCGCAGGCTTCGCACAGGCCATCCTCGCCGTAGCTGTGCTCCGCAAGCTCTGTTTCATCGCCTGTGTAGCTGTTACCGCAGAGGGTACAGGTGTAGGTGGTGTAGCCGGGCTTGGTACAGGTGGGGGCGGTGATGACGGTTTCGTACGCATGCTCACAGGTTTCGGGATTTGCCTTGCCGCAGACTTCGCACAGGCCATCCTCGCCGTAGCTGTGACCCAGGGCCTCGGTTTCGGTGTCCGCATAGCTGTCGCCGCAGAGCTGGCAGGTATGGGTGGTGTAGCCGGGCTCGGTGCAGGTGGGCGCGGTGATGACGGACTCGTAAGCGTGCTCGCAGACACTGGGATCAATGGCGCCGCAGATGGTACACACGCCGTCCTCGAAGGTGTGCCGGCAGGTGGTCAAATCCACCGTGTAGCTCAGGGTCAGGGTATCGTCATCCTTGACAACCAGGGTGAAGGTGATTTCGATGCCGCCAGGCACAGGGAGCTTATCGGCGTTGATTCCCTTGGCGGTGTTGAACAGGGTCACAGAAGTGGCGTCCGCCTGGAAGCCGTCAGTCATGTACCACTTCTCGTTGTCGGTGGTCTTGACACCCACATAACTGTCGGAAGCGAAGGTGACCACCAGTTGACCATCCACAAAGATGTAATCACCCATGGTGCCCTCGTCACCATCGGAGCCGTAGTTGGCGCCGTTGATGTAGCCAAAGAGGTAGTACTTCAGCTCCGCACCGCAGGTTTCACAGATGCCGCCGTCGCCGTAGCTGTGACCCAGCTTGGCGGTTTCGGAATCGATAAGGCGGTAATCACAGTTGGAGCAGGAGTGGATGGTGCAGCCACCGGTGGTGCAGGTGGGTTCGGTGACTTCGTCGATGATGTGGTGGCCGAGAGCCTCAATCACCTCGGTGTAGTGGTAACCGCAGAGGCTGCAGGTGTGAATCACTTCGCCGTCCATGGTGCAGGTGACCTCAATGGTCACGGTATCCTCATACTCGTGGTCGCAGGCCTCATAGCTGATCCAGCTGCTGCCGGAGTAGAGAACCTTGTCGGAAGAATAGCCGGGAGCGCTCTGGTCAGCGGTCTGATTGCCGTTGCCGTCGTTGAAGACGATGTTTACGGCACCGATGGGCAGCTCGTAAGCCCAGATACCCATTGCTTCGTCAATCAGCGTCATGGCGGAGCCGGGCCAGCTATCGGTGTACTCCTTGGTCTTGCCGGCGGTCTGGGTCCAGGCATAGATGTTCACATTCTCCCAGCCGGCTTCGGAATTGTCGAAGTAGACGGTGTAGGTAGAAGGAGCGGACTCAGACAGGCCGCAGGAGCAGGTGCCGCCCACAAAGTTGTGGCTGACGGTCTTGCCGCAGAAGATACACATGCCGCTGATGTTGTGGTTTGCGTGGCTGCAGCTGGAGCTCTGACGATTGTAGACGCTGTTTTCGTCCACCAGGTCGCCCAGCACCAGTACGGTGGTGGAGATGCCCTCCACTCCCACGGTGCCGTAGCCGTTGCCCACATCCACTCCCCAAAGAGGCGTCACGCCCGCCTGGGTGCCATGGATACAGGCCTGCCAATAGCCACTGGGGATGCCATAGTTGCCCAGATTCACGTTTACATAGCTGTTGCCGGCATTGAAGATCACCACGATGCCGTCGGAGCATTCGTAATTGGGATAGCCGCTGATGTAGAACAGGATGGTCTGGTCGGAGATTTTGTGGTAGGTCACGTAGTTCCAAGCGTCGGCACCATTGGTAGTACGCAGAGCCGCATGGTTCTTACGGAAGGCAATCAGGCCTGCGTAGTAGTCGCTGACCATGTTGGCATATTCCTTGTTCTCCAAATCGGACCAGCGAATCTTGTTAATGTCATCATTGGTGCCGTAGGCATTGTCGTAACGGTTGCCGCTGGCATCCTTCTTCTCCCGGAGCAGCTCGTCGCCGGAGTAAAGGAAGGGAACGCCTTCGGACAGCAGCACCAAGGCATTGGACAAGCTGTTCATTCTGGCAATCTCAGACCAGTACGCACCATTGCGGCTGATCAGGAGCTTATCCGTCAGGCAGTAGTTGTCGTGGCAGGAAACGTAGTTGATGGTCTGAGTGGGACTGGTGGAGAAGGAGTTGCTGGCGCGGAAGTAGTTTGCAATGGCATCGGCATAGCCGCCGCCGGAGGCGAAGCCCCAGGATTGGCCGTTGTTGCCGGCGATGACATTCCGGAAGTCATCGTTGAAGTAGCCGAAGTCGCCGGTCTTCCAGGCATTGCCCTTGGTGGCCAGGTCGTGACCGTCCTGAACAGCCGTGCTGCCGGCCGCCCAGCCTTCGCCGTAGAACATAACGTAGGGGTACTTGGCATGGACGGTGGAAACAATCTCGTTGACAGTCTGCACGTCAATCAGACCAGCCAAATCGAAGCGGAAGCCGTCGATATGGTACTCCTCCACCCAGTACAGGACGTTGTCCACAATCAGATTGCGGACCATGCTGCGCTCGGTGGCGAAATCGTTACCCACACCGGAGCCGTTGGACCAGTTGCCCTCACCGAAGAAACGGGAGTAGTAGTTGGGAACAATCTTGTTGCCGCAGTAGTTACCACCGTCGAAGGTGTGGTTGTAGACCACGTCCATGACCACGTTGATGCCGTTTTCATGGAAGGTCTGGACCATTTCCTTAAACTCTGTGATGCGGGTCAGACCGTTGTAGGGGTCAGTGGCATAGCTGCCCTCGGGGATGCTGAAGTTCTTGGGATCGTAGCCCCAGGCATACTGCTGCCAGTCTTTCAGATGGTACTCGTCGATAGAGGCAAAATCGTAGGTGGGCATCAGCTGAATGTGGGTGATACCCAACTGCTTCAGGTAGTCCAGACCGGTGGAATGGCCCATGTAGCTGGTGCCGGTCTGGGTCAGACCCAGGTACTTACCCCGGTAGGCGGCATCCACGCCGGAGGAGGCATCGATGGTGAACTCCCGGATGTGGGTCTCGTAGATGATTGCATCGGTGTAGCTCATGCCCTTGTTGGGGCTCACATCGTTGTCCCAGCCGGAAGGATCGGTGGCATCCATGTTCACAATCATGCCACGGTCGCCGTTGACACCAGCGCCCTTGGCATAGGGGTCAGTTGCTTCCACGGTGTAGCCCTCGAAGGACACATCGTAGTTATAGTACTTGCCGTGGAGGTTGCCGGAAACGGTGACGTACCACACACCCTTGTCGCCCTGGGTCATGGTCACATTCTTTTCCAAATCGTTGGCGCCCCAGTTGCCGGAGCCGTAAATCTTCACGGACACGGCCTTAGCGGTGGGCGCCCAGACCTTGAAGGTGGTGGAGCCATAGCTCCAGGTCGCACCCAGGTCGTTGCCGTAGTAGGTATACTCGCTGGCGAACTTTCCGGAGTAGAACAGGTCGTGGGTGTTGATGGAGATGGTGGCATCACAGCCGTTGTAGCGAACCTTATAGGAGTTGAGCTGGCTCAGCGTCAGGCCGTTGCTCAGCTTCAGGGTGTAGCCGTTGCCGGTGAGGGTCACACCGGTGACCCGGATGGAAGTGGCGTTGCCGTTGCCATCGACGATGGTAAAGGCGCTGGCCACAGGATTGGCAACAGGCAGAGAGGTCTTGAACCAAACGGTGTCGGCCTCGTAATTGTAGGTTGCGTAGACGGGCTTGGCACAGGAGATTGTGTCCTCACCCAGCACCCGCATACCGGTGGCAGAGCCGGAGTTCACATAGTAGTGGACAGTACCGGAGGAAACGTCGGTCAGGTCAATGAACCGGTTTCCGAATTCCTTATCAGACCAATCGCTCTTGCGAATCACGTAGCCCAAGGAGCTGGTGGAGTTGCCGTCCACGGTGAAGGTGGCAATCATGCCCTTGTTGGTGGGGTCACTGGTGAAAGCGGAAGCGCCCTCGGCATTGCCGCCCCAGAACCACACATCCCAGCCGTTGTAATCGCCGTTGGCACGGTAGAAGTGGAGCACCACGGTAATCTTGCCGTCGTTTACAATTTCATCGTCAGCGGGAACCACCACGATGGAGTTGCCATCGTAGCCGCCCACGATACCGTTGACGGGATCTGCAACCCAAGAGCCGTTCACAACGAACTTGTACTCATGGACACCGGCCTCCAGATCCAGGGTAACGGTCCAGATGCCATCCTCACCCTTCGTAAGAGGCGTGGCGGAGGTGCTCCAGGAGTTGAAGGAGCCGGCCAGGAACACGCTGGTGGCAGAACCTGCATAGCGGAAGGTGACCTCAGTGCCGTTGACCTCGGGGCTAACCACCAGACCACTCTCGGAGCCGGCCACGGTGCAGCCGAACTTGCCGTCGGCATTAGCGGAGGTGTTGGGCTTAATCCAGATCTCACGACTGGTGCTCAGGGTGGCATAATCGATGACGATGTCCACCGTCTGCGCGCCATTGAAATTGTGGAACAGCAGACCCAAAGCCTTGCCGGAACCGGGCTCGTAGTCCAAGTGGAAGGTGAAGTAGCCATCGTTATCCTTGTGGATGATCTTGCCGGGCCAGCTCCAGCCATTCAGGGCGGTGGAGGTGCTGTTCTCCCAAGCGTAGGCCACGGTGCCACTCCAGCCCAGGGTGTTGACCAGGTGGATGGTCACGCCATCGGTGGCGGCGCCGCAGTGGCACACGCCGTTCACGTAATTGTGACCGGTGGCGGGGAGGGTTTCGGTGTAGGTGTCGCCGCAGAGCGTACAGGTATAGGTAGCAGAGCCGTCGGCGGTACAGGTGGCCTCGATGATTACGGAATCATAGTCATGCTCGCAGACATAAGGCAGGATGTTCTCGATGGAATCGGACTTAACCTGGTTTCCGCCGTCCCAGAACATGTAATAGCAGATGCCATCGTACCAGCCATCGATGATATCGGGGGACTGGTCCCCGTTGCCATCGGTGTTGGTGCCGGTGAACAGCAGGCTGGTGATGTCGGTGGGAATCGTCAGCTTATAGATGTCATACTGGCCATCGTTGCCGTGGAGCTCCATGGCGATGCCGGGCCAGCCGGGATTCTCGCCGATGGTGCTGCCCCAGTAGTACAGCTTCACATCTGTCCACAGCCAGTCGTTGCGGAAGTAGATGGTCATGTACTCGTTGGGCTTGGTTTCGCCGCAAACGTCACAGATTTCATCGTCGCCGTAGCTATGGCCCAGAGCGGGAATCTTGGTCTGCTTCACCACGATCTCGCCACAGTCGGCGCAGACGCTGCCGCTTGTCAAGCCGGGCTCGGTGCAGGTGGCATCCTTGCCGGGGAGGGCAGTGACGTTGGGGTGCTGACATCCGGGCTTGACCACATTGTCAATATGATCTTTCTCGACGGCATTGCCTTCGCTCCAAATCATCCAGTAGCAGTCGCCGTCCTTGGCTCCCAGGATGTCGGGAGTCTGGTCGGAAGCGCCGGAGCCATCATTCCTGGTGCCGCTGAAGATGATGCCGGCGCCCTCGGGGATGGTGACGCAGTAGACGTCATAGGTTCCGTCGTTGGCATAGAAGGTGGCGGGCTTGCCGGGCCAGGGAGTCTCATAGGTTTCGCCCACAAAAACGTAGGCATACACATCGGTCCACAGCCAGTTGTTCTGGAAGTAGACGGTGATGTAGGTAATCACGGGTTCTGCTTCACCGCAGCGGTCGCAGGTGCCGTCCACATAGTTGTGACCCAGCGCCTGGGTTTCAGAATCGGTGTAGCTGTCGTCGCAGTAGGCACAGGTATGGGTGGTGTAGCCGTCTGCGGTACAGGTGGGCTCAGTAACCACGGCTTCGTAGCTGTGTTGGCATGCGCCGGTGACGTAGCTCAGCACCAGGCTGTCGCCCTCGCCCACGGTCAGCGTGAAGGTAATCTCCACATTGCCGGGCACGTAGAGCTTCTCATTGACGCTCTCGGTGGCAGGATAGAAGGTGGCAGAGGTGGCGCCCTCCACGAATGCGGAGGTATTATACCAGTAGGTACCCACCTTGAGGGCCACATAGCTGCCCTCGGTAAAGACCAGAGCCAGCTTGCCGTCCACGAATGCGTATGCATCGCCCTCGTAGTCTGCGCCGTTGATAAAGCCAATCAGATAGTAGCCCAGCTGGTCGCCACAGGCGGTGCACTTGCCCGCCACGTAGCTGTGACCGGCGGCGGGGATTTCCTCCTGCTGAACCAGGGTTTCGCCGCAGACATCACAGACGCTGCCGCTTGTCAGTCCGGGCTCGGTGCAGGTGGCATCCTTGCCGGGAATGATGGTGGTGTTGGGGTGCTGGCACACAGGAGGCAGAATGATGTCGATGTGCTCGGAGAGAATCTGATTCTCGCCGTCCCAGAACAGGTAGTAGCAGATGCCGTCATACCAGCCCTCCGTAATATCGGGAGACTGATCGGCATTGCCCTCGTTGTTGGTACCGTTCACCAGCATGCCGGTGATGTCGGTGGGAACCTTCAGCACATAGATGTCATATTCGCCATCGTTTGCGAAATATTCCATGGCGACTCCGGGCCAGCCTGGGTTATCAGCGCCGGTGCTACCCCAGAAGTACACGCTCACATCGCTCCACAGCCAGTTATTCTGGAAGTAGATGCTCATGTACTCCACATTGCTGACGTGACCGCAGCTGTCGCAGATGTTATCGTCGCCAAAGTGGTGACCGATGGCATCCACGAAGTCATCCCGGTAGCTGTCACCGCAGGCGCAGGTGTAGGTGGTGTAGCCCTGCTCCGTACAGGTAGGAGCGGTAACGGAGGTCCCGTAGCTGTGACCGGTGGCAGGAATCTCTTCCTTATAAACATCTCCGCAGATGGAGCAGGTGTAAGTCAGCTCGCCCTTTTCGGTGCAGGTGGGAGCCTTGGTCTGCTCGGAGGTGTAGCTGTGGGGGCAATCGGTGATTTCGTAGCGCAGTACGAAGCTGTCGCCCTCGCCGGCAGTCAGGGTGAAGGTCAACTCTGCGCCCACCGGCACGTACATCTTTTCCTTGCACTCCTCGGTGGCCGGGTAGAAGATGGCGGAGGTGCTGCTGCCGTCCACGTAGGTGGGGCTCATATACCAGTAGGGACCGGCCTTGACCACGATGTAGGTCTCGGCGGTGAAGGTCACCACCAGCTTGCCGTCCACGAACAGGTAGTCGGTGCCGTCGTAGTCCGCGCCGTTGATCCAGCCAACCAGATACAGGCTCAGCTGATTGCCGCAGGCAGAGCACTTGCCGGCAACGTAGCTGTGGCCCAGAGCATCCACATAATCGTCCTTGTAGCTGTCGCCGCAGGCGCAGGTGTAGGTGGTGTAGCCCTGCTCCGTACAGGTAGGAGCGGTAACCTCGCCGGCGGTGTGGCTATGGGTGTGGTCATTGGTGACCACCAGCATATCGGTGTCGAAATTAAAGATAAAGGTGTAGGTACCGCCGGTGGCAACCAGGGTGCAATCGTCAGCATCCTCGAACTTCCAGCCGTTTTCGGCGGCGGAGGTATCGTCATAAATGGTTCCGTAGTTGCCCAGCCAGACACCGTTTTTCAGCACCTTAAACTTGTAGGTGCCGGCGGCCAGGGTCACCTGGTAGGTGTAACCGCCCTCGGTCCAAGTAATGGCGGAGGAATCCCAGCCGTTGAAGTCGCCGGGAATCGCCACGGGCAGGATGTCGCCGCAGGCGGAGCACTTGCCGGCAACATAGCTGTGTCCGATGGGAGCGATGGACTCGGTCTTGGTTTCCTGACAGATAGAGCAGGTGAAGCGCTGCACGCCCTCTGCCGTGCAGGTGGGCTGCTTGGTCATGGTGCCCTCGCCCCAACTATGAGGGCAGGAGGTAATCTCATAGCTCAGCAGGAAGCTGTCGCCCTGACCAACGCTCAGAGTGAAGGTCAGCTCCGCGCCCACAGGCACGAACATCTTTTCATTACAGTTTTCGTTTGCGGGATAGAAGGTGGCAGAGGTGGTCTCCACATAGGTGGGCACCATGTACCAGTTGGTACCGGCCTTCACCGCCACATAGGTGGCATCGGTAAAGGTAACCACCAGCTTGCCGTTTACAAACTTGTAATCGGTGCCGTCGTAGTCTGCACCGTTGACCCAGCCAACCAGATACAGACTCAGCTGGTCGCCACAGGCGGAGCACTTGCCGGCAACATAGCTGTGACCCTTGGCGGCGGTATAATTGTCCTTGTAGCTGTTGCCACAGGACGAACAGGTATAGGTGGTGTAGCCCTGCTCCATACAGGTGGGTGCCGTCACCTTGGAGGTATAGCTGTGACCGGTGGCAGAAATCTTCTCGGTGTAGCTGTGACTGCAGGTTCCGCAGGTATAGGTGCGAACACCCTCGGCGGTACAACCGGGCTGAGCGGTCACCTTGGAGGTGTAGCTGTGCCCCAGGGCGGCCTTCTCGCTGTCCCGGTAGCTGTGAGCGCACTTGGAGCAGGTATGGGTGGTATAGCCCTTTTCCGTACAGGTAGGCTTGGTCACCACAGCGGAGTAGCTGTGACCCAATGCGTCAATTTTCTCGGTCTTGGTGTGCTTACACACAGAGCAGGTGTAGGTCCGAACACCTGTGCCGGTGCAGCTGGGCTGGGTGGTGACGGAGCCGGAGCCCCAGTTGTGGACGCAGCCCTCCCCGCACTTGGAGCAAGCGCCGTTTACGTAGCTATGGCCGGCAGCATTGGTATAGCTGTCCACATAGCTGTCAGAACAGTTGGCGCACTTGTGGGTGGTGTAGCCCCGGTCGGTACAGGTGGGAGCGGTGACCGTAGCCTTGTAGCTGTGACCCAGTGCGGCAATCTTTTCAGTATAGCTATGATTGCAGGTGCCGCAGGTATAGGTCTTCACGCCCTCGTCGGTACAGCCGGGCTCCTTGGTCACCTTGGAGGTGTAGCTGTGCCCCAGGGCATCCACGAAGTCATCCCGGTAGCTGTCGCCGCAGGCACAGGTGTAGGTGGTGTAGCCGCCCTCGGTGCAGGTGGGGGCAATGACCTCGCCTGCGTTGTACTTGTGGGTGTGATTAAAGGTGATCACCAGCATATTGGTGTCGAAATTGAAGGTGAAATGGTAGGTGCCGCCGGTGGCAACCAGAACGCA
>JBGVDR010000104.1:0-2156 GCA_045119455.1 Faecousia sp. | reverse complement strand
AAACGCAGGTTATGAAGCCATTATCATCAACAACAATCCGGAAACGGTTTCCACGGACTACACCACCTCCGATAAGCTGTACTTTGAGCCGCTGACGGTGGAGGATGTGATGAACATCGTCACACTGGAGCAGCCGGAGGGTGTGATCGCATCCCTTGGCGGACAGACCGCCATTAACCTTGCGCAGCCTCTGGCAGATTTGGGCGTGAAGATCATTGGTACCGACTGTGCTGCCATTGAAAAGGCGGAAAACCGGGATGCCTTTGAAAAATTGCTGGCAGAACTGAGGATTCCACAGCCAAAAGGAAAAGCCGTCACCAAAATTGAAGACGGTGTGGATGCCGCTAAGGGGATTGGCTATCCGGTATTGGTGCGCCCCAGCTTTGTTCTGGGCGGCAGAGCCATGCAGATCGTGGCAAATGAGGATCAGCTTCGCCATTATCTGCACACCGCTGTGGAGATCGATGCTGATAAGCCGGTGCTGGTGGATAAGTATATCCGGGGCAAAGAAGTGGAGATCGATGCAATCTGTGACGGAGAGAATGTATTTGTACCGGGAATCATGGAGTTGGTGGAGCGCACCGGTGTCCACTCCGGCGACTCCATCTCTGTGTATCCGTCCTTCAGCATTTCCAATAAGGTCAAGGGTATCATCCTTCAGTACGCCAGAAAACTGGGTCCTGCTATTGGAATCAAGGGGTTGTTCAATATCCAGTTCATCGTGGATGAAAAGGATGCTGTGTATATCATCGAGGTCAATCCCCGGTCCTCCCGGACAGTGCCGTTTCTCAGCAAAGCCACTGGCTACCCCTTGGCAGATATAGCCACATTGGTTGCTTTGGGGCATAGCTTGAAAGACCAGGGGATCGAAGAGCTGTATCCCGATGAAAAGAAACGGTATTATGCCAAAGCACCGGCGTTCTCCTTTGCCAAGCTGCGGGGTCTGGATGCCTATCTCAGCCCGGAAATGAAATCCACCGGAGAGGCCATCGGCTATGATGAAAAACTCCACCGGGCAATGTATAAAGCTATGACTGCCTCCGGTATGAAACTGCAGAACTATGGTACGGTTTTGGTTACACTGGCAGATGAAGATAAGGAGGAAGCACTGCCGCTGGTGCGCCGCTTTTATGAGCTGGGCTTCAATATTGAAGCAACCACAGTAACAGCAGCTTTTTTTAAGGCGCATGGAATACGGACGCGGACACTTCATAAGCTCAGCGAGGGCAGCCAGGATGTATTGGATGCGATCCGCAGCGGCTATGTGAGCTATGTGATCAATACCCGTGCAATCCTGTCCGGAGTACACTATGAAGATGGCGTGGCCATTCGCCGCTGCGCTGTAGAAAACGGCGTGACCATGCTAACCGCACTGGATACCGTCCGTGTGCTGCTGGATGTGCTGGAGGAAATCACACTGGGAATATCCACCATCGATGCATCATAGGAGGAATTATGGAATTTTGTGCCAGGAAAACAAAAGAAGCCCTGATCGTTTGGATCAGAGCATGGTTTGAAAAAAATGGACGGGACTGTAACGCGGTCATCGGCATTTCCGGCGGCAAGGACAGCTCCGTCTGTGCTGCTCTTTGCGTAGAAGCACTGGGAAAGGATCGGGTCATCGGTGTGCTGATGCCTAACGGTGTCCAAAGTGATATTGCCGACAGCCGCCAACTGGTTGAGTATCTGGGAATTCAACATGTGACGATCAATATCGCGGATGCAGTCAGCGCGGTCCGTACCCAACTGAAAGAAGCAGATATTGAAGTTTCTGAACAGACGGAGATCAATCTGCCACCCAGAATCCGGATGTCCGTTCTGTATGCGGTGTCCCAGTCCATGAACGGCCGAGTGATCAACACCTGCAACCTTTCGGAAGACTGGGTAGGTTACTCCACTCGTTATGGTGACAGTGCAGGAGATGTGTCACTGTTGGGAAAGCTGACTGTTCAGGAGGTAAAATCGTTGGGCCGGGAGTTAGGCTTGCCTGAGAATCTGGTGGACAAAGCGCCCTCCGACGGCCTCTGCGGCAGCACAGACGAACAAAAGCTGGGCTTTTCCTATGCTGTTCTGGATCGATACATCCGTGAGGGCTATTGTGAAGATTCTGTTATCCGTGAAAAAATCGACGAACTGCATCATGCAAACCGATTCAA
>JBGVDR010000103.1:0-19705 GCA_045119455.1 Faecousia sp. | reverse complement strand
GGCCCCCCCCCCCCCCCCCCAATGACGTGGTTCTTTTTTGTGCACCGCTAATCCTAGAAATATTCATTTATAGTTCTTCGGCAGCGTTGGGGGGCATGATTCCGCTCTGCGAAGTGAATGTAAACTTTTTTCAAACCGGTTGTTTCTTTTTAATGCTTATGCTATGATATAAGGTACGAAATATAACAAAAAGGAGGAACAATCCTCATGATCAAACGCTTACTTCGCTGTGTACGGGAGTACAAGTGGGCTGCGATTCTGAGCCCGCTGTGCATGGTGGGCGAGGTTGCCATGGAAGTGCTGATTCCCTTGGTCATGGCCAACCTCTACGACCACGGCATCAGCGCCCAGAACATGGACGTGGTGTTATCCCGCTCCGCGGTTCTGGTTTTGCTTGCCTTGGCATCCCTGAGCTTCGGCGTGGCCTCCGCCACCTTCGCCGCCAAGGCTGCCACGGGCTTCGCCCGGAATCTGCGCCACGATATGTTCTATCGGGTACAGCGCTTCAGCTTCGGCAACATCGACAAGTTCTCCAGCTCGTCCATTGTCACCCGGCTGACCTCTGACGTGGCCAACCTGCAGATGACCTTCCAGATGATGATCCGCATGGCAATCCGCTGCCCTATGATGCTGATTCTGTCCCTGAGCTCCGCCATGAGCATCAGCTGGAAGCTGAGCCTGGTGTACTGCGTGGCACTGCCCATTCTGATTCTGGCGCTGGTTTGCCTGGTGCCCATGGTGTTCAAGATTTTTGATTTGGTGTTCAAGACCTACGATAAGCTCAACAACGTGGTGCAGGAGAACATCCACGGCATCCGGGTGGTCAAATCCTTCGTCCGGGAGGACAAGGAGGTGGAGAAATTCACCGGCATTTCCGGCTCTATCTATCGCAATTTCTGCAAGGCCGAGAAGATTATGGCCCTGAACGGACCCGTCATGCAGCTGTGCGTTTACGGCTGTATGATTGGCATCAGCTGGTTCGGCGCCCACATGGTGGTTGCCTCCGGCAACAATGAGGCGCTGGGTCTGACCACCGGTCAGCTGAGCACCATGTTCACCTACACCACCCAGATTCTCTCGTCGCTGATGATGCTGTCCATGGTCTTCGTCATGCTGACCATGAGCCGCTCTCCCATGAAGCGGTGCTGTGAGATTCTCGCCGAGGAGCCGAATCTGGTTTCTCCCGAGAATGCGGTGAACGCAGTGCCCGATGGCTCCATCGACTTTGAAAACGTTTCCTTCCGCTATTCCGCCACCGCTCAGCACCGGGCGCTGAAGGAAGTGAATCTGCACATCCCCGCCGGCGCTACCGTGGGCATTCTGGGCGGTACCGGCTCCAGTAAGACCACCTTGGTTCAGCTGATTCCCCGGCTCTACGACGTGAGCCAGGGCGTGGTGAAGGTGGGCGGCGTGGATGTCCGGGACTATGATCTGGATACTCTCCGGGATCAGGTCGCCATGGTTTTGCAGAAAAACGTGTTGTTTTCCGGCTCCATCAAGGAGAACCTGCGCTGGGGCAATCCCGATGCCACCGATGAGGAGATGATTCATGCCTGCCGCCTGGCCTGCGCCCATGATTTCATCACCTCCTTCCCCGATGGCTACGATACCCACATCGAGCAGGGCGGCACCAATGTTTCCGGCGGTCAGAAGCAGCGGCTTTGTATTGCCCGGGCCCTGCTGAAAAAACCTAAAATTCTCATTCTGGACGACTCCACCTCCGCCGTGGATACCCGCACCGATGCTATGATTCGCCAGGCTTTCCGGGAGGAAATCCCCGGCACCACCAAGCTGATCATCGCCCAGCGCATCAGCTCCGTGCAGGATGCGGATATGATCATCGTGCTGGATAACGGCATGGTCGCTGACGTGGGCAACCATCAGGAGCTGTTGGAGCGCTCCACCATTTATCAGGAAGTTTACTACTCTCAGCAGAAAGGCGGTGAGGAATAATGCCCCCTGTACAGCTTCGGGGTGACGGACGCAAGGCCAAGTCCCCCA
This sequence comes from Faecousia sp., assembly GCA_045119455.1. Classification (GTDB taxonomy): domain Bacteria; phylum Bacillota; class Clostridia; order Oscillospirales; family Oscillospiraceae; genus Faecousia. Next base: position 17,704 of record JBGVDR010000103.1, on the reverse strand, counting down.
AAAAGACCCTCCTGCGCTTGCTGAGCTACATGCGTAAGTATATTCCTCTGCTGCTGATTGTGCTGGTGTGCATCGTAGTCACCGCTGTGGCCCAGGTCACCGGCAGCGAAGCCCTGGGTAAGCTGGTGGATGAATTCATTGTGCCCATGGTGGAAACCGGCTCCACAGATTTTTCTCCGGTTGTGACATTTTTGGTTACGCTGGGCTGCGTGTTCGGCGCAGGCATTATCGCATCGTTCTTGCAGCAGTTTTTGATGGCCACCATCTCCCAGGGCACCCAGAAGGTAATCCGGGACGAGATGTTCACCAGAATGCAGCGCCTGCCCTTGCGGTATTTTGACTCCAACACCGCCGGCAACATCATGTCCCGCTACACCAGCGACATCGACACCCTGCGGCAGATGATTTCCCAGTCCATTCCCCAATGCATTTCCTCCATCGTGACCCTGACGGTCATTACCGCGGCTATGCTCCGGGCGTCCTGGATTTTGACCTGCGTCATGGTGGTGACGGTGAGCTGCATTCTGTTCGTGACGGTGAAAATCGTCAGCAAATCCAGCAAATACTTCATCGCCCAGCAGCGCTCACTGGGCGCCCTCAACGGCTATGTGGAGGAGATGATTTCCGGTCAGAAGGTGGTCAAGGTCTTCACCCACGAGCGGGTGTGCGAGCAGGAATTCGATAAGCTCAACGACGAGCTCTGCCAAAATGCCTACACCGCCGGGCGCATGACCAACATGATGGGCCCGGTAAACAACAATCTGGGCTATATCCAGTACGCAATTTTGGCGGTGGTGGGTGGCATCATCGTGGTGTCCTCCGGCGGCGATATGCTGACCATCGGATCTTTGATGACCTTCATGCTGCTGTCGCGCAGCTTCAATATGCCCATCAGCCAGATTTCCAACCAAATCAATGCCATCGTCATGGCGCTGGCCGGCGCGGAGCGGGTCTTCGAGCTGATGGATCAGGAGCCAGAGGTGGATCAGGGCTACGTCACCCTGGTCAATGCCAATATCGCCGAGGACGGCACCATCACCGAGTCCGACCAGCGCACCGGTCACTGGGCATGGCGCCACCCCCACGGCGACGGCACTCTGACCTATACTGAGCTGAAGGGCGACATCGTTATGGACATGGTAGATTTCTCCTACGTGCCCGAAAAGCAGGTGCTCACCGATGTGACCCTCTATGCCCGCCCGGGCCAAAAGATTGCCTTCGTGGGCGCCACCGGTGCCGGCAAGACCACCATCACCAATCTCATCAATCGCTTTTATGATATTGCAGATGGCAAAATCCGCTACGACGGCATCAATATCAATAAGATTAAGAAGGATGATTTGCGCCGGTCCCTGGGTGTGGTGTTGCAGGAAACCAACCTGTTCACCGGTACGGTCATGGACAATATCCGCTACGGCAAGCTGGACGCCACCGATGAGGAGTGCATCCACGCCGCCAAGCTGGCCAATGCCCACGACTTTATCACTCGTCTGCCCAAGGGCTATGACACGGAGCTCACCGGCAACGGCGCCAGCCTGTCCCAGGGCCAGCGTCAGCTGATTGCCATTGCTCGGGCGGCGGTGGCAGATCCTCCGGTGATGATTCTGGACGAGGCAACCTCCTCCATCGATACCCGCACCGAGGCTTTGGTCCAGCGGGGTATGGATGCGCTGATGCACGGGCGCACCACTTTTGTCATTGCCCACCGGCTCAGCACGGTCATGAATTCCGACTGTATTATGGTGCTGGACCACGGCAAAATCATCGAGCGTGGCACCCATGAGGATTTGATTGCCCAGCGGGGCACCTATTATCAGCTTTACACCGGCGCTTTCGAGCTGGAGTAAACCAATATCACAACCGGGAGGGCCGAAAGCCCTCCCGGTTTTCACGTAAAATTGCAATCCTCCCAATCTTGTACGTCATTGCGAGGACGCTTGCGCCCGTGGAAATCCCGTCAATTTCCTGCCGCATCCATATTCCATACGGGATTGCCACGCCAGCATCCGCCGGTGCCTCCAGGGGGTGTACGGCTATGGCGCAGGAATTACCACCCCGGTGGCTGAAAAAAAGGTTGCGAAACGGCTGATTTTATGGTAAAATCGATTAAAGTATGCTTAGAAGTGTGCCCATTTTTTTCGCACACTTCATCAAAACCGCTGATAGGGGAGTAAGCACATGAAAATAGCAATGTTTGGCCATAAGCGCGTCCCCTCCCGGGAGGGCGGTGTGGAGATTGTGGTGGAAGAAATCTGCGCCCGCATGACCGCCCAGGGGCACCAGGTGACCTGCTACAACCGGTCCGGTCACCATGTCAGCGGTGCGGAGTTTGACCGCAAGGCGGAGAAAACCCACCGGGGTATCCGGCTGAAAACCGTCTGGACCATGGATGTCAAGGGCCTGGCGGCGGTGAGTTCCAGCTTCTTCGCCGCCGTGCGCGCTTCCTTCAGCCGTGCCAAGGTGGTGCACATCCATGCCGAAGGCCCGGCCTTCATGTGCTGGCTGCCCAAGCTGTTTGGCAAGCGGGTGGTGGTGACGGTGCACGGTCTGGACTGGCAGCGGGAGAAGTGGAAGCAGGGCTTCGGTGCTAAGTTCATCCATGCCGGCGAGAAGATGGCAGTGCGCTTTGCCCACGAAATCATCGTCCTCAGCCGCAATACACAGGAATATTTCAAGGATACTTACGGCAAGGACACCGTCTGGATTCCCAACGGCGTCAGCCGCCCGGAGACACTGCCTGCGGAGCAAATCCGGGAGCGGTTCGGGCTGAGCAAGGATGGCTACCTGCTGTTCCTGGGCCGATTGGTGCCCGAAAAGGGTATCCACTATTTGATTGAAGCCTTCCGCCAGGTGAAAACCGATAAGAAATTGGTCATCGCCGGCGGCTCCTCCGATACCGACGATTATCTGACCCGCCTGCGAGCGCTTGCGGGGGAGGATGAGCGGATTCTCTTTACCGGATTTGTCCAGGGCGCCACCCTGCAGGAGCTTTATTCCAATGCCTATGTTTACGTTCTGCCCTCGGACGTGGAGGGCATGCCCCTGAGCCTGCTGGAGGCCATGAGCTATGGCAACTGCTGTCTGGTTTCCGACATCCCGGAATGCGCCGAGGTGGTGGAGGACAAGGCGGCGACCTTCCCCAAGCAGGACATCGACGCCCTGCGTCAGACGCTGCAGGCGCTGTGCGACTGCCCGGAAACTGTGGAAGCCTACAAAAATACCGCCAGCGACTTCATCTGCGGCAAGTACAGCTGGGATGAGGTGGCGGATAGAACCATGGAGCTGTACCAATGAAAATTCTGATGATTAACAAATTCCTGCATCCCAACGGCGGATCGGAAACCTATATTTTTAAGCTGAGCCAGAAGCTCCAGGAGCTGGGCCACCAGGTCCAGTTCTTCGGCATGGAGCACGAGGGGCGCATTGTGGGCAATCGGGTGGAGTCCTATACCTCTGACATGGATTTCCACGGCGGCTCCAAGCTCAGCAAGCTGCTCTACCCCATCAAGACCATCTACTCCCGGGAGGCCCGGCAGAAGCTGCGCCTGGTGCTGGAGGATTTCCAGCCCGACGTGTGCCACCTGAACAACTTCAACTACCAGCTGACCCCCAGTATCATTCTGGAGATTCGCCGCTGGAGCAGGAAGTCCGGTCACCCGGTAAAGATTCTTTATACCGCCCATGACCTGCAGCTGGTCTGCCCCAACCATATGTGCCGCAACCCCGGCACCAACGAAAATTGCGAAAAATGCTTGGGCGGACATTTTATGAACTGCACCAAGGGTAAGTGCATCCACGGCTCCACCGCCAAGAGCGCCATCGGCACTTTGGAGGGCATCTTCTGGAAGATGAAGGGTGTGTACAAGCAGCTCGACACCGTGATTTGCTGCTCCCGCTTCGTCAAAACCAAGCTGGACACCAACCCCATCCTGGCGGGCAAGACTGTGGCGCTGCATAACTTTGTGGACCCTGTGGAACAAAAAGAGGTTCAAAAGGGGGGTTATGTCCTCTATTTCGGTCGTTTTTCCAAGGAAAAGGGCATTGAAACCCTGGTGCAGGTGGCTAAAGAGCTGCCCCAGGTGAAGTTCATCTTTGCCGGCACCGGTCCGTTGGAGGGGTTGCTCTCCGGCATGGACAATGTGGAAAATGTGGGCTTCCAGACCGGTGAGGCGCTGGAAAAGCTGATTCGCCAGGCAAAATTCAGCCTGTACCCCTCGGAGTGGTACGAAAACTGCCCCTTTGCCGTGATGGAGAGCCAGATGTACGGCACTCCTGTGGTGGGCGCGGAAATCGGTGGCATTCCGGAGTTGATTCAGCCCGGTGTTACCGGCGAGCTGTTCGAAAGCGGCAACGTCCAGGCGCTGAAGCAGACTGTGCTGGGGCTGTGGGAGGACGAGGAAAAGCTGGCCCGGTACTGGGCGGGCTGTGCCGGCGTGAAGTTCTACTCTGCCGGAGAATATGTGGAAAAAATCATGGAGTTTTACCGCTGAGGAGAGAGTATGGAAGCGAAAAAACTGCACTACGATGGCCTGGACGGTCTGCGTGCCATTGGTGCCATCGGCATTCTGATGATGCACGTGTTTGCCACGGGTGGATATAATCTCCACGGCTATTTCTTTGATACCTTCATCGATTATTTGGGTGATTTGGTTTTTGTGTTTATGGTCATCAGCGGTTTTTCCCTGTGCTGTGGCTATTATGAGCGAATGATCAACCATACTGTGTCCCTGGAGTGCTTTTACACCAAGCGGTTCACCCGGGTGTGGCCCTTCTTTGCGGTTCTGTGCCTGATGGATTTTTCCATGGCACCCAGCAATGCGGCCTTCCACGAACTGTTGGCGGATTTGACCCTTGGCTTTGGCCTGATTCCCGCCAAGCTGGAGGTCATCGGTGTGGGCTGGTTCCTGGGTGTGGTGTTCGTGTTTTACCTGCTGTTCCCGTTCTTCTGCTATCTGCTGTCGGAGAAACGGCGGGCTTGGCTGGGCATGGGCGTGTTTTTGCTGCTGTGCTATCTGGCGGCGTTCCATTTCCGCCGGGCGCGGGTCAGCTTTGCGGTCTGCGGTGTATTTTTCATGGCGGGCGGCATGATGTATCTGTACCGGGATGCCCTGCGGCGGTTTATGGACCGGTTCTGGTATCTGATGCTTCCGGTGCTGGCAGGGTTGGTGGTGGCTTATTGCCTGCTGACCGAGGGAGGCACGGTGGAGCAGATATGCTCTCTTGTGGTGACCCTGGTAATCAGCGTGGTTATGGTGCTGTTTGGGCTCCGTACCCCTGGACATAAGACCACGATTCTTGTGAATCCTGTGACAAAAAAGCTCAGCGAGTTGAGCATGGAAATTTACCTGAGCCACATGATGGTGGTGGCAGTGCTCAGAAAGCTGAAGTTGACCCACCTGACACCCTGGGAGGGGCTGAACTATGCTCTGACTGCGGTTATGACCCTGGTGGGAGCTATGGTATTTTCTATTGTTTTGAAAAAGTTGCTGGAGCTTTCCGGTCGCCTTCTATTCAAGAAAAGGAGTAATTCAAATGGCTGAGAAGAAATTGAATGGTACGGTCATCGTCACCTATCGGTGTAATGCCCGCTGTAATATGTGCAACCGCTATAAGGCACCCTCCAAGCCGGAGGAGGAGATCTCTCTGGAGACCATCCGCAAGCTGCCCCCCATGTATTTCACCAACATCACCGGCGGCGAGCCCTTCATCCGTACGGATCTGAAGGATATCGTCCGGGAGCTGTATAAGAAGAGCGACCGCATCGTCATCTCCACCAACGGCTTCTTTACCGACCGCATCATTGACCTGTGCAAGGAGTTCCCCAACATCGGCATCCGCATCTCCATCGAGGGTCTGGAACAGACCAACAACGAGATTCGCGGTCTGTCCGACGGCTATAACCGGGGCTACACCACCTTGAAGAAGCTCCGGGAGATGGGCATGAAGGACGTGGGCTTCGGCATGACCGTCCAGGATAAGAATGCCCCCGACCTGGTGAGCCTGTACGAAATCTCCAACGAGATGGGCATGGAGTTCGCCACCGCCTCCCTGCACAACAGCTTCTACTTCGTGGAGGCCAAGAACATCATCCACGACCGGCCCATGGTGGCGGGGCATTTCGAGGAGCTGATCAACCGGCTCCTGCGGTCCAACAGCCCCAAGAAGTGGATGCGTGCCTACTTCAACCACGGCCTCATTAACTATATCTACGGCCAGAAGCGCCTGCTCAAGTGCGACATGAGCTTCGATACCTTCTTCATCGACCCCTACGGCGATGTGATGCCCTGCAACGGCACCAAGGACAAGGAGGTCATGGGCAACCTGAATGAGCAGAGCTGGGAGGAGCTGTGGAACTCCAAGGAGGCGGAGATTGTCCGCTCCAAGGTCCGTTGCTGCGACCGGGACTGTTGGATGATTGGCTCTGTCAGCCCCGCCATGCACAAGTATATCTGGAAGCCCGGCTTCTGGGTCATGTGGCATAAATTCAAGGCGCTGTTTACCAAGCATCCCTACTCCATGTACGAGAACAAGATTGTCCGGGATTACCGGGATGGCAAAGTCACCAAGGAACAGCTGGACAAGTGCTCCACCTGCGATATGTGTAGCGTGGTCAACGATGGTCTGTCCGAAGCCTCCAGAGAGCAGTTAAAGGACCGGACCGGTGAGGAAATCGTCGATGCGGATATTGCGAAGCAGACGGAGAGATAAGATGATAGTTTCCAAATCCATGCGCCTTACCCTGCTGGATGTTTACATGGCAGTCATCTGTGCATTTCCCATTGCCACTTCGGTTTTTGATACCGAATTGCTGAATAAAGCGCTGTTTGGCATGATTTTGGCGCTGCAAATTGCTCAGTTGGTCATGAATCCTATGAAAAAGGGTTCCTTTTTGGGTATTTTTATTCTGGCGGGCAATTTCCTGTTTGCGGTTTTTGGTACCCAGTTCCCCATGGACAATGCCAACATGCTGTTCTATTTCCCCTTCTTCCTGCTGTATACCTACTTCATGTGCGACAATCAGAAGATTGTGATGGATTGGTTCCGCCAGCGGCAGAAGTTTGTCCGGGCAGTGCTGATGATTTGGACTCTGGCGGTGGGTGTTTCAATCTTCCTGCCCAGCGCTTACCGGGCGAAGGAGGGCGGTCACCTATACTTTGGCTCCTTCTGTGGTTCTATTTTTCGGCTGGGCCCCTCTGCCATGTTCGTTCAGGTGTTGAGCATCGTGTCCATGGTGCTGTATAAGAAGCGTAAGGACATCCTGTTCCAGTTCGTTCCTCTGTACTGCGGCTATATGGGCTCGTCCAGAACCTATCTGGCAGTGGTTGTGCTGGTGTTTGTGGTGGCATGGTATGTCTTTTGCACCCAGCGCCGGACCTTCTGGGCCACCATTATCCCCCTCGCGGTGGTGGTTATCTGGCTCATCGGCAAAACCGCCATCGGCGACAAGATTGACGCCATTATGGACGAGGATCGCTACGGCGATTTTTGGTTCCGCATCACCAGCGCCCGTTCTAAGATTTGGGATGACATTTTCAAGGATTGGGCCACCCAGCCCCTCTTCAAGAAACTGATGGGTGTGGATTTGAACTATACCATTTATGTGGCGGGTGTTTGGGGTCATAACGACTTTGTGGAGATTCTATGCTCCTTTGGCATCGTGGGTCTGATTCACTATTTGTATGCGGTGATTCATATGCTCCGCGCCGGCTATGGACGGGCGAGAGTGCCGGTGGTACTGTCGATTTGCGTGTTTATGGCCTGGCTGGTTAATGCGTTTTTCAACATGCACTATGTGTATTTCTGCGCCATGCTTTGCCTGCCGTTTTTGGTGTTCATCCTGCGGGAGTACAGCCTGGAAAAGCGGGGCGAGCGGGGCAGTAAGTACCTGACCGTGCAATACGATAAAAAGATAGAAGGCTGATTATGAAAAAAGTGCTGTATCTTTCCAATATTGAGGTGCCCTATCGGGTGCGGTTTTTCAACGAGCTGGCTCGGCATTGTGAACTGACCGTGCTCTACGAGCGTCAGCATTCCTCCAACCGGGACGCCAAGTGGACCCAGAGCGAGGAGCGCCGCTACCAGGTCAAGTACCTCCACGGCATCAAGCTGGGGGGAGAGAACAGCTTTTCTCTGGGCATTTTGAAGGACGTGCTGTCCGGCTACGACCATGTGATTGTGGGCTGCTGCAACAGCCCCAGCCAGATGATGGCCATGCTGGTTATGCGCCTGCTGAGGCGGAAGTACATTCTGAATCTGGATGGCGAGCCCTTCCTGGAGGGGGGCGGGCTGAAGGGAAAAATCAAAAGATTTTTCGTCAAGAAAGCCTATAAATACCTGGTTGCAGGTGAAAAAGCCGCCCAATCGGTGGAAAAAATCGTGGGCGAGCGCCCGATTTACTCTTACCCCTTCAGCTCCCTGACCCGGCAGGAAAATGCCGACCATGCGCGATTGGCGCAGACTTGCCAGCGCAATGAAACGGTGCTGGTGGTGGGGCAGTATTTCGACTATAAGGGTATGGACGTGGCGCTCGCTGCCGCCCGGATGGATCACACCATCCGCTACAAATTTGTGGGCATGGGCGGTCGGACGGAGCTGTTCCGCCAGGAGCAGCAGGTGCCGGAAAATGTGGAAATTATCGACTTTTTGCAAAAGCAGGACCTGGAGCGGGAGTATCAAACCTGTGGTACGCTGCTGCTGCCCACCCGGCAGGAATGCTGGGGCTTGGTAGTCAACGAGGCGGCTTCCTTTGGCATGCCCATTGTGTCCACCTGGGGAAGCGGCGCTGCGGTGGAATTTTTGTCCGACCGCTACGGGGAGTACCTGGCACAGCCCGATGATGCCAGCAGCCTGTATATGGCACTTTTGTGCCTGAAAAGTTCCACAAATACAGAAGAATTCAGTAAATACCTGGTCGAAAAGGCTGGGGAATACTCCATTGAAGATTGCGTGGAAGCGCATTTGACTTGTATGGGAGAGGAGATTGGGACGTGAGCGTACCGAAAAACGGCTGGCAGGTGGGCATTCTGACCTACCACAATGCGGATAATCTGGGTGCGGTTTTGCAGGCGTATGCCCTGCAGCGTTTTCTGAATCGGCTCGACAACGTGTCTGCACGGATGGTGGATTACCGTTGCCCCGTTATTGAAGGCACCAAGCGAATCCAGAGCCGGAGCATCAAGGGCTTGTGCAAGGCGGTGCCCATGAATGCCTATTACAAGGTCAAAGGTGCCGGCTTTGACAAGTTCCGCCGGGAACACCTGCGCTTAACGGAGCGCAGCTACACCCCCGATTCCGTTAAGGCCCTGGCCCGCCGGTTTGATTTGCTGATTACCGGCTCTGACCAGGTGTGGAACCTGCGTTGCTCCGGTAACGACTGGACTTATTTCCTGGACTTTGCCGATGACCATACCAAAAAATGCTCCTATGCTGCCAGCCTGGGCAACTATCGCTTTGAGCAGGAGGACGGCACCCAAGCTGCCCAGCTGCTGAACCGGCTGGACCGGATTTCCGTCCGGGAGCAGTCTGCCGCCCAGGAGCTGGAGCGGCTGGGTATCCCCGGCGCACAGGTGCATTTAGATCCGGTGTTCCTGCTGTCCCGGGAGGAGTGGCTGAAGGCCGCCAGCGGCCGTATGCTGAAGGAAAAATACATCTTCGTCTATCTGATTCAAGAGGACGTGAACGTGATGCGTGCCGCCGAAAGCTATGCCAAAAAGCACGGCTGCAAGCTGATCAGCAATAAAAAGAGTCCGGAATTCATCCTCCACGGCGGCCCCGGGGAGTTTTTGAGCTGGCTGAACAATGCCGAGGCGGTGTTCACCAACTCTTTCCACGGCACGGCGTTCTCTGTGATTTTTGAAAAGCCCCTGTGCGCAGATATCGCCCTGCGCTCCGGGGAGAAAAATATGCGGGTGCTGGAGCTGCTGGAGTCCATCGGCGGCGAATCCGGCATTCTGAAAACGGTGGGGCAGAGCCCTCGGCTGACCTATGACTATGACCGCCTGGAAGAGAAAATCGGCTGCGCCAAGGAGTACCTGCAGGAGCTGATTACCTTGCTGGAGCCCAGACCGGACTCCGGCCAGCGGTTCTTCGCCGCCTGCCATCGGCGGGACAGTGTGTGGAAGAAGAGCTCTTCCGGCGGCGCCTTCACCGCACTGACGGATCAGTGGCTGAAGCGCCAGGGCGACAAGGCCGTGATTTACGGCTGTGCCTGGGGGGAGAATCTCCAGGTTCGGCACATCCGTGCCACCGATGCAGCGGGGCGGGATGCCATGCGTGGCTCTAAGTATATCGGCTCCCGGGTGGGCGACTCCTATCGCCTGGCGGCGGAGGATTTACGGAGCGGCAAGGCGGTGCTGTTTTCCGGTACACCCTGCCAGATTGCCGGGCTGAAGCGCTACCTGCAAATTCGTGGCCTCGAGCCGGAAGACCGCCTGCTCACTGTGGAGGTCATCTGCCACGGCGTGGCCAGTGACAAATTCTTCCGGGATTATATTGCTCACCTGGAAGGCCGGTACGGCGGCAAGGCGGTGGCCTGCAATTTCCGTTCCAAGAGTCGCCCGGGTAAAATTCAGGATATGTCCGTGGAATTTGACAACGGCAAGGTTTACCAGGCCGCTTCCACCAAATTCGACTGGTTTTACAGCGCCTATAATGCCCGCAATCTGATTCTCCGCCCGTCCTGCTATCAGTGCCGCTATGCCCGCCCGGAGCGGGAGGCAGATGTGTCCCTGGGCGACCATTGGGGCGACCAAAGCGGCGGCAAAGCCCGGTCGCTGATTATCGCCAACACCCAGCAGGGTCTGCTGTGGACGCAGCGGCTGGGCAGGGATATGGTTCTGGAGAAGCTCCAGCCCCAGCAGGTCCACCAGGACCGGCTCCACAGCCCCTGCAAAAAGCCCGAAAGCTACGACCGGTTCTGGGAAATCTACGAGCAGAAGGGTTATTTGGCGGCACAGGAGTTCCTGGGTAACAATACCCCCAAGGGCAAGGCCAAGAGCCTGGCTGCTGCGATGACCGTCCGTCTGGGTCTGGACCGGGCGGCGAAAAAGCTGAAAAAGCGGTGAAAATAATGGATACAATCGATATTTCCGCATTGAGCCGGGAAAAATGCTGCGGTTGCGGTGCCTGCGCCGCCATTTGCCCTGCCGATGCCATTCATATAGCGCTGGACACCGACGGATTTTGGCATCCCTCGTTGGACGGCGATGCCTGCCGCCACTGCGGACTTTGCGTGAAGGTGTGCCGGCAGTTTGAGGAATAAACACCATGTCTAATAACCGAATGTTTCAAAATGCCAAGTGGATTATCCTCTGTAGAATTGGCAAGGCACTCCTGCAGCTGATTGTGGGCATGATTACGGTGCGCTACCTTGGCCCGTCCAACTATGGTCTGGTCAACTATGCCAACTCCGTGATTGCCTTTATGATTCCGGTGATGCAGTTGGGCTTGAATTCCACTCTGGTGCAGGAATACGTGACCGATCCGGATTCCGAAAGTAAAATCGCCGGCACCAGCATGATTATGAGCGCCGCTTCCAGTATGCTGTGCATGGTGGGTGTGGTGGGCTTTGCGTCGGTGGCCAACCGGGGCGAGCCGGTGGCAATTTGGGTCTGCGCTCTGAGCAGTTTGAGTCTGCTGTTCCAGGCTACGGAAATGCTCCAGTACTGGTTCCAGGCGAAGCTGAAGTCCAAGTATCCCTCGCTGTCGATTTTGGTGGCCTATGCCATCACCTCCGGCTACAAGCTGTGGCTGCTGATGAGCGGCAAGAGCGTGTACTGGTTCGCCCTGTCCAATGCGCTGGAGTATGCCATCACCAGCTTGCTGTTCTTTGTGGCTTACAAATATGTGGGCGGAGGACGGTTGGGCTTCTCCTGGAAAATTGCCCGGAGCATGTTCGCCAAGAGCAAGTACTTTATTTTGTCCAACCTGATGGTCACCATCTATCACAACACCGACCTGGTCATGGTCAAGCTGATTTCCGGCAATGCCCAGGGTGGGTATTACGGTGCTGCGCTGACCTGTGGCTGTGTGGTGAATTTCGTCTACGCTGCCATCATCGACTCCGGTCGTCCCATGATTCTTGAGCAGCAAAAGGTGTCCAAGGCGGCCTTTGAAAACAGCATGACCAAGCTGTTTTCCGTGATTTTGTATGCTACTTTGGCGCAATGCGTCACCTATGTGCTGTTCACCCCGCTGATTGTGAAGCTCCTCTGCGGCGAAGCGTACCTGCCCACGGTGCCGGTGTTGCAGATTGTGATTTGGCACCAGGTGTTTTCCTACACCTCCTACGTCCGGGATATTTGGATTCTGGCGGAGGGCAAGCAGAACGTGCTGTGGATCATCAACACCAGCGGTGTGGTGATCAATATCCTGCTGAATGCGCTGATGATTCCTCATTGGCATGCTGTGGGTGCGGCGCTGGCATCGGTGCTGACCTATTTTGCTTCGAATATTCTGATGGTGCTGATTGTGAAGCCCTTGCGCCCCAGCTTGCAGCTGATGTTCCGGGGGCTGAATCCCAAGCACCTGCTAAGCGTTACGAAAATGCTGAAAAAATAATAAAAAAGGAGGGAAAAACCCATGGATATCACCTATTCCGGCATCCTTACATTGATAAAAAGCTGCCTGGTTGGGCAGGCATTGCCGTTGCCGGAGGGATTTTCTCTGGAGGCGGCTGGGCGGCTGATTCATAGCCACTCCCTGGGACCCATGGCCTATAAGGGCGGATTTTTGTGCGGTTTTCCCGGAAAGAGCCAGGCGATGCAGCGCCTGCAGGTGGACTATTTCCGCAGCGTGGTGCGTAGCGACAAGCAGCTGCGTGCCGCCCAGGAGCTGTATGACCTGTTCGAGGAGCGGGGGATTGACTACCTGCCACTGAAGGGCTGCAACCTGAAGCGGCTGTACCCCGATCCGGCACTGCGGGTCATGGGTGACGCGGACATTCTCATCCGGCAGGAGCAGTATGAGCGTATCAAGCCTATGATGGTGCATTTGGGCTACCGGGACGCCGGCGAGTCCCACTACGATTACAGCTGGGACAAGCCTGAGCTGTATGTGGAGCTGCACCGGCGGCTGTTCTCCGAAACCCAGGTGGATTTGTGCGGCTACTTCGGCGACGGCTGGAGCCGGGCGGTGAAGACCGCAGGCCACCGCTACGATTTTTCCCCTGAGGATGAGTATGTTTACGTATTCACCCACATGGCCAAGCACTTCCGTTTCTGCGGCATTGGCGTGCGCCAGCTGGTGGATTTGTACGTCTACCGAAAAGCTCGCCCGGAGCTGAACGAGGATACCATCCGCCAGGCCATGCGGCGGCTGAAGCTGCTGGACTTCTACATAAACATCGAGCAGATGCTCCGTGTCTGGTTCGAGGGGGAAGAAGAGGACGAAACCAGCCTGCTGATGACCGAGTATATCTTCGCCAGCGGCAACTGGGGCACAGTGGAGAACAAGATGTACTCCGAGGAGCTACTGAAGGCTCAGCATCAGGGCGGGGTGAAGCATTCGAAAATGCGCTCTATTTTTACCACCATTTTCCCGCCCCTGCGGCTGATTCGAGTGCAGTATACGGTGCTGTATAAGTGGCCGGTGCTGTATCCGGTGATGCTGGTGGTGCGGTGGTTTGATGTGCTGCTGCACAAGCGGGGGCATATCAGTCAGAAGGTGAAGGTCATCCAGGGCATGTCCGATGAAAAGGTGCTGGCGCACCAGCAGGCCATGTTAAAAATGGGCCTGACCTTTGACTACGGCGACGAAGTGTGAATATGCCAACGGGGCGTGCTGCGATTTGTAGCACGCCCCGTTGTTTTTACGGTTGATAATGGTCTCCGAAATAAGCGGTCATTTCCGCATCGGATAGCCCAAAGTAGGATTTTAGATTGTCCAGAACCCGGTTGGTACGGGCATTGTCCTTGGTGTAATCGCGAATCTGTTGAAGCTTGGATTCCCAGTGTGCCACAGAGTAACCCCAGCGGGCCCGGTCCTGGGGCATTTCTGACCGAATGGTTGCCACCAGGGCATCCAAAACCTGAGTAAAGTATTCGTCATTGAGGATGGTGTCCAGCAGCTGGGCATAGCGGGTCAGCAGCGCCTCTTTTCCTTCCCGGCTTTGAAGCACGGCGCGAATCAGCTTAGGGTCTCCGTCGGCTCTGGCGACGATGCCTGAAAGGGGCTTGTCGGAGGTGTTGTGGAAAGCCCAGTCCAAATCATACCACATCCAGTACCATTTGCCGTCGGCTTCCGAGGAACGGAATCTGCGAATATTCGCCAGGTCCTTATCGCCCATGTAAGAGCGGCAGATGTACCAATCCAGCAGGCTGGTGATATCAATCCGCTGGGCCAGGTATTCAAAGCTTTCGGTTTTGGACATATCGTGGTTGTCGATGTAGGTCCACAGCGCCTTAAAGTCGGAATCACTTCCGCTTTCCACATACGCAAAGGTGGAGTTTAGAATGTCCACCGATTCGGGGGATACATTCAGGTGAGAGGCAACGTATTCATCGCTGAAGCGTTCCCGCAGGTAGTAAATCCCCCAGTATTCGCCGCCCAGATACAGCACCACGGGCTTGATGGCCAGGGTGTAGAGGTTGGTGTTTCCGTCCACGATGGCGCTGGCAAATTCATCCCGCAGGACGGCCTGATTCCAGTCCTCACTGCCGCCCTTCAGCAGGAGAGAGTCGTATTCTTCAATATTTCGGTCTTCGAAAAGGGGGTATTTCAGCTTTCCCGCGCCGTATTTCGAGCGAAAACGGAGCTGGAAGTTCTGCTTTGGCTCCAATCGGCTGTCGTGTCCGTGAAGACGGAAACCGCAGGGGACGGAGAACTTTTCCACACCATCCTCTATGAGGGTGACAACGCCTTCGTGCTCGTAAGTATCGTTCACATGGTTCAATACACCGGCTTCGCCTGTGAGCGCATCCTGGGGGATGGAAAGGTTTACAATGGGAAGGTCGTGATTTTTGCCAACGATGTAGGTGTAGGCGGTAAGCACACTGCTTTGGCCGCCTTCTGCACAGAAGGTGCGGATGGTTGTGACGTCCGTAATGGGAATGGGCTTGGTATACACCGGGGAATCCGTGGTGGGGCGGCTTCCGTCCAGGGTGTAGTAAATGGTTCCGGAGCCGTCCAAGGTGACGGTGAGGGCTTCTTCGTAGATTCCGGAGGGGTGATTCGCCTTGGGAGCCGCCAGGTTGGATGCGTAACCGCCGGTGTTTTTCTGACCGATGGTGGGCGAGGAGAAATAGGCGAAGCCCGTTTCGGTTCTGCCGTAGCTCTGGTTTTGCCGTAAATCCCCGGGGATGGAGACCTGATCGAAAATCACACCGTCCTTTGCCAGATAAACAGATTCACCGGAGGAACTGAGCTTGAAGGAAGTGTGATTGTTTCCGAGGGAGGCATTTCCGGAGCAGTAAATCACATAATACGCCCCCGGCTCCAGGGAAACCTGAGGGAAATGAAAGCGGTCCGGCTGGGAGCGTTTGTCGCTGAAGGTGTAATCTGCCAGATTCAGCACCCGGTCGGAGTTGTTGTAGATTTCCACCAGGTCGTAATACTCCCCGTTCAGAGGGTTGTGTTGGGAGTTGGAGGTAATCGCTTCATTAATGATCAATTCGGGCAGTTTTACGGTCTGCAGATAGGCTTCATAGCCCTCTTCCGTGTTGGGGAAGCCGGGGGTTGCGTGGGGGCAGATGCCGCTTGGGGAAATACTGAAGCCGGATTCCATGGCTCCATAGGGGAGGGCCGAGACGATTTCCCCGCCGTAGGTCAGGCAAACCGTTTCGCCCTCGGCGGAGAGTCGGAATGGTGCGGCTTGGTCCAGCACAATCACCAGAAAGCCTCCGGCAGGAATGGATTTGCCCGAAAGATCCAGACGTTCCGGCTGATCGTGGGAATCGGTGAGGAAATATCCATCCAGAGAGATTGCGTGGTTTTCCTGATTGTACAGCTCCACCCAATCCTGATTATGCCCCAGAGAAAGAATCTCATTGTCGGGCATTACTTCGTTGATGATTACATCAAAGGAAAGCACAGGGGGAGGGGGTGTGGGGGTGCTTTCTTCGGTGGGGTGGGTTGGATTTTGCGTTTGAGGTTGGGTGGTGTTCGCCGGGGGTGTGCTTTCGGGCGGAGTGCCTTCGGGTGAAGTGCACGCTCCGAAAGAGCAAATCAAGGCGAGGAGAAGGAAAACAGCAACAAGTCGTTTCATGTGAAGCCTCCTTGTACCGGAAAAAGGTATATTTATCGTTATAGCATACTCATGTCGAAAAAGCAAGAGAAAACGCGATTGTTCCTGTCGGTGCGCCTCTTCCCTTATATAATATGAAAAGGGTTATCCCGAATGGGATAACCCTTTTGTGTACACCGGAAGGGACTCGTTTGCATTTTTGCCCTTGCGGGGGACGGGCAAAAATCAAGGTAGCAACCAGTTTTTGAACTGGTTGCAGCAATATGCCACCGGCATATTGCGATTTAAATTATTCGAGTCCCATTCCGGCGCGTAGCGCCAAACAAATAAGTGGGATACCCACAAGGGGTATCCCACTTATTTGTTTTGGTACACCGGAAGGGACTCGAACCCCCAACCCTGGGAACCGGAATCCGATGCTCTATCCATTGAGCCACCGGTGCATCTTCAAAGTTCGCTTATTATAGCAAGATTTTCCTTGTTTGTAAAGAGGGGTTTTCGAAATTCAAAAGGGCCTTTTCCCCTTTTCTTTGGGAAAATAGTTGTTTTTTCGGCATAAATGTGCTATACTCCCATTAAAGCACATCTCCGAGGAGGTATTTTTATGGCTGCAAAGAATTTCCGTTCTGCTTTTAATGGTTTTAACCGGCAGGATGTGGTACATTATATTGAGCTTTTGAACAACCAGCACAAGGCCCAGATCGAACAGCTGAACAACCAGCTGGCCATCGCCAATCAGAAGGCTTCCGCCAAGGACGCCGATCTGCAGGCTGAGCTGGATGCGGCTTTGGAAAAGTGCGCTCAGCTGGAGGCGCAGCTGGCTGCCGCACCCGAAAAGACAGAGGCCGTTCCCTCTCAGGAGGAGTTGGAATTCTACCGCCGGGCTGAGCGAGCCGAGCGGCTGGCACAGGAGCGTGCCCAGCAGATCTACACGCAGGCCAATGCGATTTTAGCTGACACCGCTGCAAAGGCAGAGGCTGCCGTAGCAGAAGTCGCCGATCTGGCAGGTCAGGCAAACGCCCGTCTGCAGGCCTATCAGGAGGCCATCAACGGCACACAGGAGCTGTTCAAGAATGCAATTGCTGCTCTTTACGCCATCAAGCCTGATTCTGAAGTTTAAATTCTAAGGGGAAGCCGTATGCTTCCCCTTTTTTAAGGAGTATTATGGAAGTTTTTTATCCTGCCTATTACGAAAAATTCTCCTGCATTGCGAGCCGCTGTCCCGACAGCTGCTGCGCCGGCTGGTGCGTAGATGTGGACCGGCAGGCGGCCGCCTTTTATCGGGCATTGCCGGGTCAGTTAGGTGACCGGCTGCGGCAGGTGCTGACAGACACAGACGACGGCACAATTATGGAGATCGAAAACGGCCGCTGCCCTATGTGGCGGGATGACGGACTGTGCCGCATTCACGCAGAGCTGGGGCACGAGGCGCTGTGCAAGGTCTGTCGGGAGTTCCCCCGGCTGCGCCACGATTACGGTGATTTTGTGGAGCTGGGCTTGGAGCTTTCCTGCCCCGAAGCCGCA
>JBGVDR010000102.1:0-16843 GCA_045119455.1 Faecousia sp. | reverse complement strand
TCTACGCACCGAATTCGTGCGAAGATCCTTCGGCGCGCCTGCCGCTTGCTTAGGATGACAGAGGAATGGGGATGGCCGATTCCTTTTTCTGTCATTCTGAGCGGAGGGCGAAGCCCGGAGTCGAAGAATCCGTTTCTCCTTACCGCGGCGTGGAATTCGCGGGAGGGTCAAGCCCCCCCTACCTGGTGCGAAAAACGCACCGGGCAGCGGACGAGCAATTGATAAGCCCCTACGCTGCGGGGTGCGGATCTTTCGGCACGCCGAAAAAATCCCCGGAAGCGGTGCTTCCGGGGATTGATTGTCGGATCAGTCAGCGACGTAGGGCAGCAGAGCGATCTGGCGGGCACGCTTGATAGCGCCGGTCAGGTCACGCTGGTGAGCTGCGCAGGTGCCGGTGGTACGGCGGGGCAGAATCTTGCCGCGCTCGGACAGGTAACGGCGGAGCTTGCCGGTGTCCTTGTAATCGATGCAGGTCACCTTATCCACGCAAAATGCGCAAACCTTTCTGCGCTTGCGGGGGCGAACACGCTGTTCGTTAGCCATGGTCATTTCCTCCTTGTAAGATTGTGAAAAAAGTTCAGATTTTAGAACGGCAGCTGGGCGTCGTCGTCATCGAGCATCGCAAAATCGGATGCAGGATTGCCGGCGGGGGCTGCGTAGCCGCCATAGCTGGGCGCTGCGGGAGCAGCGTAGCTGTTGCCACCATAGGAGTTCCCACCGTAGCTGTTGCCATTGGAATAGGAACCGCCCTCGTTGGAGCGCTTGCTCTCACCGAAGTAGCAGTTATCTGCCACAACTTCAGCGGTGCGGCGCTTGTTGCCGTCCTTGTCGTTCCAGTTACGAATCTGGAGCCGACCGGAGACCACGATCATAGAACCCTTGGTGAAATACTTGGAGACAAATTCTCCAGTCTGACGCCAGGCCACACAATCGATGAAATCGGTCTCCCGCTCGCCGCCGTCTCTGCCGCCGAAGTCACGATCGACAGCCACGGTAAAACTGGCAACGGCGATACCGCTGCCGGTGCGGCGGAGCTCAGGGTCACGGGTAAGGCGACCCATAATGGTGATGTGGTTGAGCATTTTTACTCCTCCACTGCGGTGACCAGGCAGCGCATGATGCCGTCAGTGATCTTCATAACGCGCTCCAGCTCAGCGGGGTACTCGGGCTTGGTCTCCATGTTCATCAGAACATAGTAACCCTCGGGCTTGTCATTGACCAGGTAGGCCAGGCGACGCTTGCCCCACTCGTCAATGTTCAGCAGAGTACCCTCCGCTTCCACCATTGCCTTGAACTTCTCCACAAGTGCTGCGATGCCCTCCTCGCCCTGAGCGGGGTCGATGATGTAGAGCACCTCGTACTTACCGGTGATCTTAGCCATGTTGTTTGCACCTCCTTTTGGACTTTTAGGCCCCCGGTCTCGCCGGGAGCAAGGATAGCCTGTATACACAGGCTCGTACATTATATATGGGTTTTCCAATTTTGTCAAGGATTTTTCAACTTTTTTGCTATTTTCCTGTCTTCGTATGCCGATGGCGCATAAATGTGTATAACCTACAACAATTCCCCCGGTATTTTGTAGAATCTTACAGAAATAGGGACGCTTTGTTGCATTTTTCGACAAAATCGGGTATAATTTCACCAGTAGGACGACTCCAATGTTATGTAAACCGAATTGAGGAATACATTATGAAAAAATTGATTGCCCTGATTTGTGTTCTGGTCTTTTGTGCCGGACTGCTGACTTACAATTTACTGGACCGCCCCGGGAGCACCCCCGCTCCCACGGAGCCCTCTGCTGAAACCACAGCGCCCACCGGGCCCAGCATTCCCAGCCAGCCCTCCACCGAGCCTTCCGTGGAGCCCACCGCTCCTTCCACCGCTCCTTCCACCGAACCCTCCACCGAGCCTCCCGTTACCCAGCCCAGCGAGCCTGTCCCCGCCCTGATTCCGGTGCGAATCCAGGTCAGCGACCCCGCCCGCTGGCAGACCCTGGCGGGGCAGTACCCCGATTTGGGTCTGGAAGTGATCCTCACCGACGAAACTCCCGCTTTAATTTTGGTGGAAAGCATGGGGCAGGTGTCGGTACTTCGCAATCAGCTGGCGGATTTGACCGGCACCACCGCCTATTCTCAGCTGATTAACCTGGAGCTGGCAGCGGAAATAGATAACAAAATCCTGGGGCTGCCCCTGGAGATGGACTGCTTCGGTCTGATTTGCAACAATTCTCTCATGGCCTCCCTGGGCGCCACCCTCAGCGACATCACCGGAATCACCAGCCTGGCCCAGGTGGCGCAGAATATTTTTGCTCAGGGTGTTTCCGCCTTCGCCACCATGGATGCGGCAACCATTGCCCAGGTTATGCTGATGATTCCCGGCGATTTTCACGATTTTCTGAACATTTACCTGCAAACCACCGCAACCCAGCCCGCCCTGGCGGGTACTGAGGGTCTGCAGCAGATTCTCTCCGGCAATGCGGTGTTCACCCTGGGGCACGCCTCGGATTTGGCGAACCTCACCGACGAGCAGAAGCATCAGCTGGGCTTTTTGCCCCTGTACCTGGGCGGCGAAAATGAGTCCAGCACCAGCCTGTGCGTCACCGGCAGCAGCTACGCCTGCGTCAGCTCCCTGGTTTCCACCCAGGAGCAGCAGGCCGCCATGGATTTTCTGAACTATCTGGTCACCGCCCAGCCCGGCGGCACGGTGCCGGTGGATACTCTGCAAATCAGCGCTCCCTACCGCCAGGCCACCTTTACCGCCAATGCCTTTGAGGCGCTGCTACGTGCCGACCTGCTGGCGGGCAAGCGGTGCCTGGCCTGCCTGGAGCGTGCGGAAATTCCCGAGCCACTGATTCTGGCCCTGCAAACCTATTTGCAAACCCCCACTGAGGAAAACTGGCAAGCCATCCTCACCACCCCGGCGCCCATCTCGTAAATTACCCCTCCCTTCCGCTTTGGAGGGAGGGAGTATTAATATATTTTTGGAAATTTCAAAAAATCCCCCTGCGTTAGGTATTGCTTGTGACGCTGCGTTATGATGTAAAATGAGGGTCACAAGGGGGAAATCCCGGTGGTCATCCCGCCGGGCAGCCCAAAACAAAAACGAATTGTAAGAAAAAGGAGTCACAACATTATGGATAAGATTATGGAATTTCTGCCCTTCCTCATTCCGCTGCTGATTGTGCAGCTGGCGCTGCTGGGTTATACCTTGCACCACATTCTCACCCACAAAACCTATAAGCGGGGCAACCGGGCGCTGTGGCTGGTGGTCACCATCGTGCTCATGAACTTTATAGGTCCCATCCTGTACCTGGTGCTGGGCAAGGAGGATGCGTAATGGATATGCTGCGCATCACCGGCCTGGAAAAGCGCTTCGGTGACAAGGCGGTATTGAAGGGGCTGGATTTGGCAGTGCCGGAGCACAGTATTTTCGGCTTCATTGGCAAAAACGGCGCCGGCAAAACCACCACTATGAAAGCCGTGCTGGGTCTGCTGAAGCCCGATGCCGGCGAGGTGCTGGTGGGAGGCGAAAAAGTAGTCTACGGTCAAACCGCCACCAACCGCTACATCGGCTACCTGCCGGACGTGCCGGAGTTTTACGGCTTCATGACTGCGCCGGAATACCTGCGCTTCTGCGGCGAAATCAGCGGCATGGCTAAATCAGAGATTGCCCCCCGCTGCGCTGAGTTGCTGGAGCTGGTGGGGCTGGGCAGCGAGAAGCACCGCATCAAGGGCTTTTCCCGGGGCATGAAGCAGCGGTTGGGCATCGCCCAGGCCCTGCTAAACCGCCCCAAGCTGCTGATTTGCGACGAGCCCACCTCCGCCCTGGATCCCGTAGGCAGAAAAGAGATTCTGGACATCCTGCTGGCGGTTCGGGAGCAGACCACCGTCCTGTTCTCCACCCACATTCTTTCGGATGTGGAGCGGATTTGCACAGATGTGGCCTTTTTGAATGACGGCGTGGCGGAAATCCACGGCAAGCTGTCGGAAATCAAGTCCCAGTACCGCACCGAGGAATACCTGCTGGAGCTAGAAAACGCCGCCGACCTGCCCACTTTGATGCAGGCCTTCCCCCACATCCGCCAAACCGGCGAGTGTCAGCTCCTTTTCAGCGAAAAGGACACCGAAACCTTCGCCGTTCTTCGCTTTTTGACCGACCGAAAAATCCCACTGTTCAAGCTGGAGCGGGCGGAGCCCACTTTGGAATCTTTGTTTATGGAGGTGACCCAGAAATGAATTCCCTGATTGCCTTTACCAAAAAGGAAGCCACCGAGCAGCTTCGCACCAGCCGGATGATGATTCTGGGCATCCTGTTCGTGCTGATTGGCATCATGAATCCCGCCATAGCAAAGCTCACCCCCTGGATGATGAGCCTCGTTGCCGACTCCATGGCAGAAAGCGGCATCACCCTCAACAACATCACCGTCACCGCCATGGATTCCTGGATGCAGTTTTTCAAGAATGCTCCTATCGTTTTGATTGCCTTCGTCCTGATAGAGAGTGGCATTTTCACCAAGGAGTACCAATCCGGCACCCTGGTGCTGTCCCTGACCAAGGGTTTAAAGCGGTATAAAGTGGTCATTTCCAAAGCCTTTACCCTGATTGCCCTATGGACGGTGGGATATTGGCTGTGCTTCGGCATTACCTATTTCTATACCGGCTATTACTGGGATAATTCCCTGGCTCAGAATCTGGTGTTCTCTGCGGTGTGCTGGTATGTGTTCGGTCTGTGGGTCATCGGGCTCATGACACTGTTTTCCACCCTATCCGGATCCAACACCGGTGTTTTGCTGGGCGTCGGCGGTGTGATTATGGTCTGCTATCTGATCGGTATGCTGCCCCAGGTGAGCAAGTACCTGCCCACCCAGCTGATGGATGGCAATTCCCTGATTTACGGTACCGCCCAGGTGGGGGATTACCTGGCATCGCTCCTAGTCACCGCCGCCACCGGCATCGTCTGCCTCATCACCAGCATCCCGATTTTTAACAAGAAGTATCTTTAATCATGTGTCCGCCGTGGCCACGGCCGCCCTCTTCGAATCCTCATTCACCCCATAAAAAAATCCCTCCGACAAGCGGAGGGTTTATACATTTATGATTGATTGATGGTGGTTCACAGTCCTACGGACTGCGCTCCACCATCAATGGATTCTCCCCCGGGCTAAAAAAGTGTCCACCGGACACTTTTTTGCCGTGGCAATGCCACGGCCGCCCTCTTCGAATCCTCATCCACCCCATAAAAAAATCCCTCCGCTTGTCGGAGGGATTTTTTTATGGGGTGGGTGATGGGATTCGAACCCACGAATACCGGAACCACAATCCGGTGCCTTAGGCCTCTTGGCGACACCCACCAAATATTCTGTTACTTGCCTTAAAAAGTGGCACGCAGGAGGGACTCGTTCATACAATGTGTCGCTCGGTCAAGCCCTCGCGAGCAACGCTTGTCCGCGTTGCATTTGATTGTTCTCGTCCTCTGTCTTGCCAAATAAATTTGGCACGCCAGGAGGGACTCGAACCCCCGACCTACTGCTTAGAAGGCAGTTGCTCTATCCAGCTGAGCTACTGGCGCATTTCTATGGAGCGGGTGACGGGAATCGGACCCGCGTATCCAGCTTGGAAGGCTGGTGTTCTACCATTGAACTACACCCGCACATGCCCTACACGGATTCAGCTATGGAATTCTAGCATATTTTTTGAGAATTGTCAAGGTTTATCCGTAAAATTTTTTCCATTTCTGATTTTATGCCATATTTTTGTCCTATCTGCCCAAAACTGCCTGCGCCGAACCCGGTTTTTTGTTCCAAAACACTTGACTTTTACCTGTGGGGGGAGTACAATGTACTTGGTATGGTGTACGCTGCCCCAGTTTTTTCCTCTGGTGCACGTTTCATGATAACCGGCTTATGCCGAATGTATTGCGTTTTGCGCCTCATGGCGTTTATTTGAGCTGAGTTTTGCCCGGTTTTTGGGTGATTTTTGCCATTTTTACACATGCGGCCATTGCGCCACCCCTTCGGCTTTGCCTATTTTTTAAGAAGGAGGTGCGTTGCTGGATTATGGACATTATCGCAATTGTTTTGATTATCGTCGGCACTCTTGTGGGTATCGCTGTGGGTTTCCTCAGTGGCATGACCTACCGCAAGAAGGTCGCCGAGCGTGAAATCGGCTCCGCTGAAGCCGAAGCCACCCGTATCATCAACGAAGCCATCCGTGGCGGCGAGAGCAAGAAGAAGGAAATGCTCCTGGAAGCCAAGGATGAGATCCATAAATCGCGCACAGAGTACGAAAAGGAAGTTAAAGAGCGCCGCGCCGAGCTGAGCAAGCAGGAGCGCCGGCTGCAGCAGAAGGAAGAAACCCTGGATAAGAAGGCCGATGCCTTCGAACGCAAGGAAGAGGAGCTGGCTAAGAAGCTCCAAAAGGTCGCCGAAACGCAGGCTCAGGCCGAGGAAATCGTTAAGCAGCAGATGCAGACCCTGGAGCAGATTTCCGGTCTGACCCAGGAGCAGGCCAAGGCTTACCTGCTGCAGACCGTGGAGGATGAGGTCCGCCACGAGACCGCCATGAAGATTAAGGAAATCGAGACCCAGCTGAAGGATGAGGCCGACGAAAAGGCCCGGGAGATTCTCTCCACAGCCATTCAGCGCTGCGCCGCCGATCACGCCGCCGAAGTCACCGTTTCCGTGGTGCCCCTGCCCAACGACGAAATGAAGGGTCGCATCATCGGTCGTGAGGGTCGGAACATCCGCACCCTGGAGACCATCACCGGCGTCGACCTAATCATCGACGACACCCCCGAGGCCATTACCGTGTCCTCTTTCGATCCCGTTCGCCGGGAAATCGCCCGCCTTGCCCTGGAAAAGCTGATTCAGGACGGTCGCATTCACCCCACTCGCATCGAGGATATGGTGGAGAAGGCCAAGCGGGAAGTGGAGCGCACCATCCGCGAGGAGGGCGAGCGCGCCTGCTATGAAACCGGTGTGCACAACCTGAACCCCGAGCTGGTCAAGATTCTCGGCCGGCAGAAATACCGCACCTCCTACGGTCAAAACGTGCTGAACCACTCCATCGAGGTGGCCCACATTGCCGCTCTGATGGCATCCGAACTGGGTGTGGATGTGGCACTGGCCAAGCGGGCCGGCCTGCTCCATGACTTGGGCAAGGCCATCGACCACGAGGTGGAGGGTAGCCACGTCCAGCTGGGCGCGGATTTGGCCCGGAAGTACAAGGAAAATCCCGTGGTGGTCAATGCCATCGAAGCCCACCATGGCGACGTGGAGCCCAAGACCGTCATCGCCGTGCTGGTTCAGGCCGCTGATGCCGTGTCCGCTGCCCGCCCCGGCGCCCGCCGTGAGAATGTGGAGAACTACATCCGCCGTCTGCAGAAGCTGGAAGAGCTCACCGGCTCCTGGCCCGGTGTTGAGAAGGCCTTTGCCATCCAGGCCGGTCGTGAGGTTCGCATCATGGTTAAGCCCGAGGTGGTCACCGAGGACAACATGATTATCCTGGCCCGTGACATTGCCAAGAAGATTGAGGCCGAGTTGGAATACCCCGGTCAAATCAAGGTCAACGTCATCCGCGAGACCAAGGCTGTGGAGTACGCAAAATAATGAAATCCCCGGTTGCATGAGCAACCGGGGATTTTGCTTAAATCAGATAATTTGTCACCACAAAGTAGCCGATGACCAGCACACCAAGGACGATGCGGTACACACCGAAGGCACTGAAGGAGCGCTTGCGAACGTACTCCATCAAGCCCTTGATTACCGCCACGCTCACCAGGAAGGATACCACACAGCCCACAATCAGCACGACAATCTCCGTGCCGGAGGGGATCATACCATCCATCACATACTTCACCAGCTTCAGACCGCTGGCACCTACCATGGTGGGGATGGCCAGGAAAAAGCTGAATTCCGCCGCGGCGGGCCGGGCCACGCCGATGAGGATTGCGCCCAAAATGGTGGAGCCGGACCGGGAGGTGCCGGGAATCAGACTCAGGCACTGGAATGCGCCAATCAGCAGGGCCGTGCGGTAATCGATGTCGTGGACATCCTCAATCCGGGGCCTGAGCCCCTTGTTCTGCCGCTCTACCAGCAAAAATGCGATGCCATAGAGAATCAGAGTGATGGCCACCACCAGGTAATTGTACAGGTGGTCGTCCATCCACTCGTCCAGCAGGAAGCCCAACACCGCCGAGGGCAGGACTGCAACGACTACCTTATACCACAGGTTCCAGGTCTGTTTCTTCTCAATTTCTCCCTTTTTACCGGAAAACGGATTGAGTTTGTGGAAGAAAAGTACCAAAACCGCTCCGATGGCGCCCAGCTGGATGACCACCTGGAACATTTCAAAAAAGTTTGCGCTTACATCCAGCCGCACAAATTCGTCCAGCAGAATCAGATGTCCGGTGGAGGAAATGGGCAACCATTCGGTAATTCCTTCCACAATACCGAACAAAATCGCTTTCAGTATTTCAAAAAACATTTATGTAACTCCTTTCTGGGATGCGCATGTTGGGTAATGATTGTTTATAGCATATCATTCCGTAGGGCGGGGTTATGACCCTGACCTACAAAACCATGGCTTAAATTTTTACGGGATTGCCATGCCGCTTATGCTGGCTCGCAATGACGCAATTTACTATACTATACCCTCAAACCTGGGAATTTGCAAGGGAAATTTGGCTGTTCACAAATTTGTGTAGATTCTTTACAAATTATTCACCCGAAATGGGGATTTTAGGTTATAATGAAGGAAAAAGGAAACTATCACATTTAGGAGGTACAACCATGGCAACTTCTGTTTTAATCGTGGAGGACGACCGCAACATTGCGGAGCTTCTGCAGATGTACTTGGAAAAAGAAGGCTACGCCGTTACTGTAGCCGCCGATGGCGGTCAGGGACTGACCAAATTCCGCTCCATTAAGCCCGACTTGGTACTGCTGGACGTGATGATGCCCGTCATGGACGGCTGGAGCGTCTGCCGGGCCATCCGTGCCGAATCCCAGACTCCCATCATCATGCTCACCGCCAAGAGCGAAACCGAGGACAAAATCACCGGTCTGCGCTCCGGCGCCGACGATTATATCACCAAGCCCTTTGAAATGCGGGAGGTTCTGGCCCGGATTGAGGCGGTTCTGCGCCGCTCTGTGGGCACTGTCTCCGAGCAGAAGGCCCGCCGGCTCAGCTTCGACAAGCTGGTAATCGACATGGACGCGTTCGAGCTGACCGTGGACGGCAAAAAGGTAGACACACCCCCAAAGGAGATGGAGCTGCTGTTCTACCTGGCCTCTTCTCCCAACCGGGTTTACACCCGCAACCAGCTGCTGGACGAGGTCTGGGGCTTTGACTACTTTGGAGACAGCCGCACCGTAGATGTCCACGTTAAGCGCCTGCGTGAAAAGCTGGAGGGCGTGTCCGATTGCTGGAGCTTGAAGACCGTCTGGGGCGTGGGTTATAAATTCGAGGTGCTGTAACCATGCGCTCCACGTTCAGCCGCACCTTTTTTGCGGCAACGGTGGTGCTTTTGCTGACGCTGCTGTTTGTCGGCTTCTTCCTGCGGACACTGCTGGAGGATTATCTGGTGCAAAATGCCTATGCCGATCTGGATCAGGAGGCGGAGGTCATCGCCGACCTGGCCGCCGCCAGCTATGACGACGGCAATGTGTCCGATATGGACTTTTTAATGAATTTGGATATTGCCGGGCGGATTTCCGGGGCGGATGCGGTGATTTGTGACCTAAACGGCCACATTATCCACTGCTCCCAGCATCCCGTGAATTGCTCTCACCTGGATTTAACCGTGGGGCAGGAGTATCTGAATCGGGTGCTTTCCGACGGCGTCATCCACGACTCCGGCGTGATTCAGGGAATGTACACCGGGCAACGCTATGTCTGCGCCATGCCCATTGCGGATTCCGAAGGGCAGACCCTGGGCGCAGTAATCGTTTCCCGATCGGTGAACTCCACCTATGCGGTGCTGGGTGCGCTGACCAACATCTATTGCTTTTTGTCCCTGCTGGTGACGGTCATTGCGGTGCTGGCCATCGGATTTTTCGTCAAGCGGCAGGTGGATCCTCTGCGCCAGGTTGCCCGCACTGCCCGTGCCTTCGGTCACGGCGATTTGGATGCCCGGGTCAAGATTCGGAGCGCCAGCCCCGAGGAGATTCAGCAGCTGGCGCTGGCTTTTAATAATATGGCATCCTCCCTGCAAAAAAGCGAATATCAGCGCCAGGAATTTGTGGCGAATGTATCCCACGAGCTGAAAACCCCCATGACCACCATCGGCGGCTACATCGACGGCATTCTCGACGGCACCATCCCCCCGGAGAAGAGCCGCCACTATATGCAAATCGTGTCCGATGAGACCAAGCGGCTCAATCGCCTGGTTCGCAGCATGCTGGACATTTCCCGGCTGCAGAACGAGGGCGGCATTCCCGACGAAAAAAAGACCTCCTTTGACCTATGCGAAACTGCCGGGCAGGTGCTGATTACCTTCGAGCAAAAGATTACCAACAAGAATCTGCGGGTGGAGGTGCTCCTGCCGGAGCATCCGGTAATTATCCAGGCCGAGCAGGACTCGGTGACCCAGGTGATTTACAATCTGCTGGATAATGCGGTAAAATTCTGCCCCCAGGGCGAAACGCTGGGCATCAGCATCCGCCAGAGCGACGACAAGGCCTATACCACCATCTTCAACGACGGCGAAACCATCCCCCCCGAGGAGCTGGCGCTGGTGTTTGACCGGTTCCACAAGATTGACAAGAGCCGCTCCCGGAACCGGGACAGTTGGGGTCTGGGGCTGTACATCGTCAAAACCATCCTGGACAGCCACGGCGAGGATATTTCCGTAGCCAGCCGGGACGGTCGCACAGAATTTACTTTTACCATGCCTTTAGGGGTATAATTCCCCATTTCTCTGAAAATAGCGAACTTTTTGAGGTGACCTATGCAAGAACCCATCCAACACGACGACGGTCTTCATAACGAATATCGCACCGGCGCAGTGGAGCCCCGCCCTAAGCACAGCGGTCTGATTGCCCTGCTGCTGATTGCGGTGATTGTGCTTAGCGGCGGCTGTATCATTCTGGGCGCTGTAAATGTGCAGCTTTTCTCCGCCCTGACCGCCCAGCCACATGCAGAAATTTCTGCGGCTCAGCTGCAAGCCCCCTCCACCGAGCCGGAGCTTCCTCTGGGCGAATCCCAGGATGTGACCATCCAAATCCAGCCCGAGCCTCTGCTGAGCAACACGGCAAACCCCTACCACGGCCTGTCCCTCCAGCAGATTTTCACCCGCTGCGCCCCCAGCCTGGTGTGCATCAATGCCGACGGCAATATCTGCTCCGGCATCGTCATCAGCGAGAACGGCTATATCGTCACCAGCTGTCGTCTGGTAGAAGACGCAAAGCGTATTACTGTCCGCCTTAGAAATAACGAGCGCCATCTGGCCACGCTGATTGGTCGGGACTGGGCTTCGGATTTGGCGGTGCTCCACATCGATGCGGAGAATCTGCCGGCAGCCTTCTTTGGCGATGCCCAGGAGCTGGCTGTGGGAGACCCCATTTGCACCCTGACCCCAGAGGGTCTGCAGCCCCAGAGCGGCACCATTTGCTCCATCACTCAAAAAACCACCTGCCACAACCAGGTGCTGACCCTCATTGGCACCGATACCCCCATGAAACCAGGCACCCCCCTGATTAACATCCACGGACAAATTGTGGGTATCCATACCGCCAACAGTCAGCTGTTTGGCGACGCCAATGCCAACCTGACCATTCCCAGCGCCATCATCAAGCAGGTGGCAGAGCAGCTGATTGCACAAGGTCACGTATCCGGTCGACCCAGCCTGGGCATCTGGGGTCAGACCGTAAGCCAGCGGGTTCAGAATTATTACCATGTGCCCGCCGGTCTGTTCATTGACCAGGTGGAGCCCCAGGGTCCCGCCGGTCTGGCGGGAGTGTGTAAGGGCGACATTGTCATCGCTTTGAATTCCTCCCCCATCACCTGCCAGGAGGATTATGCCCAGGCCCTTTACAGCTACCTGCCCGGCACTGCGGTGAGCATCACCGTCTACCGGGGCGGCAGAAATCTCACCCTGCGTGCTACTGTTGCCGAGGAAGGAGCATTCTGATGGAACCCATTTATCGTCAAAAATTTACCATTGCCCCTACGGATGTGGATCGGTTTGGGCGGCTCAAGCCCTCCATGATGCTGCTCTACGCCCAGGAGGTGGCAGGGCATCACAGCGATTTGCTGAGCCATACCTACGATTCTCTGGCAGCTCGGGGCATGTTCTGGGCGGTGATTCGCAACCGTATCGCCGTCACACGGATTCCCACCGAGGGGCAAACCATCACTTTGGAAACCTGGCCCATGCCCACCACCCGCACTGCCTACCCCCGATCCACCGTGGCCTACGATGAGGCGGGACGGGAGCTGTTCCGCTCCGTCAGCCTGTGGATTCTGATGGACCTGAACCAGCGCACCATGATTCTCCCCGGCAAAAGCGGTGTCACCGTCAACGGCACTCTCACCGGCACCGAGCTGGAAGCGCCCAAATCCCTGTCGCCCAAGGCGCTGGAGGGCTCTGCCCCCCGGCGAGTCAGCTTCACGGATCTGGATAAGAACGGGCACATGAACAACGCCCGGTATCTGGACTGGATTTCCGATCTCCTGCCCAGCGCCTTCCATCAGGGCCATGTGCTGTCGGATGTGACGCTGTGCTATCTGAATGAGGCCCGGGAGGGGCAGGAGCTGGACGTGACCTGGGGATTCTCCCCGGAGGGCGACCTGCTTGTGGATATCCACCGCCCTAAGGGCGAGGATTTCGACCGGATTTTCTCCTCCAAAATGAGCTTTCGTGTTCTGTAAACTTGAAACGCACCAAGGCAGAATTTCCTGCTTTGGTGCGTTTTCTTTGTGGAATTCTGTATTTTCCGTCGAATTTTGTATTTTTCCCCGAAAAACAACTGTGGACAACCCTGTGGATAATGTGGAAAACCTGTGTGGATAACTTCACTTTTCCACACTTATGTTAACCGCTCACAATAAATAATTGTTTGTGGAAATAGTCGCAAAACCGATTCAGATACCCTCAAACGTAGGTTGATTTCCTTGTAAAACAAAAAGGAGCTGCAAATCACAGCTCCTTAGGTTTTTTTAATGAACTTTTCGTGGCATTTCGGGCAGGTGATAGCGATTTTACCCTTTCCCCGGGGTACCCGGACAGACTGGCGACAACGAGGACAGCGGTAGTACCGATGCTGGCGGTCCTTTACCTTTCTCCAAAACATCAAAAATCGCTGGTTTTCCTGGTATCTCCGGTAAGTATTCCGGGAAAAAGTTCGGAAAATCACCCAGAACATCAGACCGTAGGAAATCGCCGTCATCATCAGCCGCACCAGCACAAAGGGCATAAACAGCCCCAGCACCACGATAATCACGCTGATCCACAGCAGAATACTATTAAGTTTGTCCATACCGTAGCGCCCGTACATGACCCGCGCCAGCCAATTTCGAAGCTTGTTCATTCCATCCCCCGCAAATGATTTTACCTTATTATATTGCATTTTTAAGAAATATCAACTATTTTCCTAATAATTAACGGATATTTCATTTTTATGGACAAAAAAACGGCGGGATTCGCTCCCGCCCACGGCACATCTTCAATATTTCAAATATCTTCGTAATTTTTGCTCCGCCCGTTTTAGTGTCCGGCTGACGGTGCTTTTGTGTACTCCTCGGTCGGCGGCAATTTGGGGGATATTTTGCTGCTGGATGTAGTAGGCCAGCAAGGTTTCCCGCTGTAAGGGGGTTAGTTCCTCGTCAATCACCCGCTGCACCCGCTGGATTTGCACCTGTTTCGGCAGGCGAATCCCCCGGTAGCCGTCATAGCGTGTATTTTTCACTGCGCCAGTACCCCCTGTCGTAGTAATGAGCCGTCAGCTCCGCCAGCTCGTTCATCTGAGTCAACAAGGGGGTCAGCTCGGCGATTCGCCGCTTGATGTGCCAGATTTCCTCCGGGTCCGTGGCATCCGCCAGCTCGTAGCGCAGCTGCCGCAATCGCTGACGCAGGGGCTGGGCCGACTGCTCATAGCCCTGGCTCAGCTGATCCAGGGGCAAAAATTCCCGCCGGCTGCACCGCTGGCAAATCATGCTGGGGCGATAGAGCTCTCCGCCGCAGACGGAGCAATTCCCCGCCGGTGTCTCCGACTGGGGGTCTATGTATAGCGTTGGCTGAATTTTCATTCGTATTATCCCCTTCGGTAGTTTTTTTCCATAAAAAGCATACTACACGATTAGTGTGGAGTCCATCGAATTGTGTATCATCCTTTTTTCCCCTTTTTTTGCTACGGGAATGTGATATGATGCTAGTAATACTGAAAATGTGTTCGAAAATGGGGGTGTAACACATGCTGGGACAGCGGATTGCCATGCTTCGCAAGCAAAACGGCTACTCCCAAGCCGAGCTGGCGGCACGGCTGCAGATTAGCTCCAGCTCCGTGGGGATGTACGAGCAGGGGAGGCGGGAGCCCTCGGCAGCTTTGCTGGTAGCCATAGCCCGGGAATTTCACGTTTCTATCGACTATCTACTCACCGGTCAGCCGGGGAAAAATACGGATTTTCTGCTGAACGAGCTTCTGGATGCTGCACAGGAGCGGCTTCACCGCCGAGCCGACTCCTTATCCCGGCAGGAATTAGCTGTTTTACTGGCTGCCATCTTGACAAATCAGCCTTAAATGGAGTATCATTTATAATGAGGTGGTTTGTGGTGGAAGATCTTATGTTTATGGATCAGGCCCTTGCGCTGGCCCGGGAAGCCGGTGCGGAGGGCGAGGTTCCTGTGGGCTGCGTCATCGTCCGCAAGGGCGAGATAGTCGGTCGAGGTCGAAACCGCCGGGAAACCGCCAAAACCGCTTTGGGTCACGCAGAGATTGAAGCCATTGCCGATGCCTGCCGGAATTTAGGCGGCTGGCGGCTGTGGGATTGTACCCTGTATGTGACCCTGGAGCCCTGCCCCATGTGCGCCGGCGCAATCATCAATGCCCGGATTCCCCGGGTGGTCTACGGTGCCAGGGATGCAAAGGCCGGCTCCTGCGGGTCGGTGTGCGATTTGTTTTCCATGGACTACAACCATCATCCCACCCTGGTTTCCGGGGTACGGGAAGAAGAGGCCAGCGCCCTGCTGTCCGAATTCTTCACCAATTTACGTCAAACCCTTCGGAATCGTCCAAAATGGCGTCCGAATTCGGAGAAATAGGAGAGAAATATGAACAATCGACGGGAAATACTCCGCATCGGTGCCATGGGTTTGCTGGCGCTGGTGGTGTTGCGCCTGATTCTGAGCCTGCTATTGGGGGACAAGCTGTCCCTGTTTTCCAATCCGGAGCTGGCATCCTTTTTGCTGAATCAAGGAACGCCCAGTTCCTCCACCGGTCCCAACCAAACCGGTCCTTCCACCGAAATTACAGAGCCCTCCACTGAGGCGACACTGCCTTCCACCGAGGTAACCACCCCTTCCACGGAAGTCACTGACCCCTCCACGGAGCCTACTACCAAGCCCACGGAACCCACTACGAAACCCACCGAACCTACTACCAAGCCCACCGAGCCTACTACCAAACCTACGGAACCCACTACCAAACCCACCGAGCCTACTACCAAGCCTACGGAACCCACTCCGCCCCCCGATGTACATATCCCCAGCATTACCCCCAGCTTCACCAGCACGGACCGGAAGTACTTTACCGTGAGCAACGGCAGCTCCCAGACGCCCAGCTATGAATCTCTGCTTACCGAGAAGCTGAATTGGAATCTGACCGGCAGTAAGCCCACTATTTTGATTATCCATAGCCACAGTACCGAAGCATACACCCCCACTGCCGACTCCATGTATAAGGAATACGGCGGTGAATACCGCACCGATAACAACAAATACAACATGATTTCCATCGGCGACCGGCTGACGGAGCTGCTGGAGGCCAAGGGTATTCAAGTCATCCACGACCGCACCCCCTACGACAAGGACGACTATAACAACGCCTATAAAAAATCCCGGGCAGCTGTTCAAAAATGGCTGGAGGAGTACCCCAGCATCAAGCTGGTGCTGGATCTGCACCGGGACGCTGCGGAAAATCCCGACGGTACCCAATGGAAGGCTGTGACCACCGTCAACGGCGAGTCCACCGCCAAGCTGATGATGGTGGTGGCCAGCAGCCCCACCAACTGGAAGCAGAATCTGGGTCTGGCTGAGAAATTCAGCGTGCTGTTCAACCGTACCTACGGCAACATGGCCCGCTCCATCGTCATCAAGGGCAACAAGTCCACCTACAATCAGGATTTAGCCATGCGCTCCCTGATTGTGGAGGTTGGTGCCGCAGGTAACACCCATCAAGAGGCGCTGAATGCCATGAATGTCCTGGCGGAAGCCATCGTTGCCCTGTCACAGGGTTCGAAATAACAGAAAAAGCTCCGGGCAATTGCCCGGAGCTTATTTTATACGTTTTTCCAGAGTGGCAGAGCTGAGGGAGGTCAAATATACCCGATCCATGCCGTATTCGGCGGTGACCACGAAACTCTTGGGCAAATCGTCGCAGGGGACAACCTGGCCCTCGGCCTCGGCGGCGCTGAGGAATTCCCGGGTACGCTTGGAGGTGGTGGTGTTATCCATATCGAAAATGCCAATCACCGACTTCTCACGCACCGCCATGTCGTTTCCGATGGATAAATACATAGAAATCACCTGCCTGTTGGTAATGTAAAGGATTTTAACGTTATTAAGATATTGTAGTGGGGGGGGGTGGCCCCCCCCCACCCAAATTTAATTTTTTTTTGTAAATTTTAAG
>JBGVDR010000101.1:0-1693 GCA_045119455.1 Faecousia sp. | reverse complement strand
AAGGTACAGGTGGATATTGTGGTGAGCAAGGTGCCTGTCCGGAACGTCATTGAAACTGCCAAGAAGGTGCTCTACACCGGACACATCGGTGACGGCAAGATCTTTGTTTACGATGTGGAGAATGTTGTAAAGGTCCGTACCGGTGAAGAGGGCTATGATGCTCTGCAGGATGTTGAATAAATAAATTTCCGGCCGGAGGGAGAACCGCATTTGCGGCTCTCCCAATGGTCGTGTTTAGGAGAATTGCTTATGTGTTCAATCATTGGCTATTGCGGCAAATGTGCAGAAAGAGAAACTTTTGTGAAAGGATTTGACCGTACCCTTTCCCGTGGTCCTGACGATACCCGTATGGTGGATGCAGGACAGGGCATTTTGGGTTTCCACCGTCTGGCCATTATGGGCCTAACCCCTGATGGGATGCAGCCCTTCGCTCTGAATGGGAGCTTTGCCGTTTGCAACGGCGAGATTTACGGCTTCGAGAAGCTGCGTCGGCAGCTGGAGGGAGCGTACACCTTCCAAAGTGACAGCGACTGCGAGGTTCTGCTACCGCTGTATGAAAAGTATGGCACCGATATGTTCGCCATGCTGGATGCGGAATTTGCCTGCATTCTCTATGATGGAAAAAAAGAGCAGTTTATTGCCGCCCGGGATCCCATTGGCATCCGTCCTTTGTACTATGGTTATGATAAGAGTGGAACCATCATCTTTGCCAGCGAGCCGAAGAATTTGGTGGACTTGGTATCGGAAATTCTTCCGTTCCCCCCGGGACATTACTACTGTGACGGAAAGTTCACCTGCTACTGTGATATTGCGGCAGTCAAGGAATACCACGACCACGATCTCCAAGCGGTGTGTGATAACATCCGTGATAAATTGATCGCAGGTGTGGAAAAACGCCTTGTGGCCGACGCAAAGGTCGGCTTCCTCCTTAGCGGCGGTCTGGACTCTTCCTTGGTGTGTGCCATTGCAGCAAGGAAGAGCCGGACCCCCATCAGAACCTTTGCCATCGGCATGAGTGAGGATGCCATCGATCTGAAGTACGCAAAGCAGGTAGCGGATTACATTGGAAGTGATCACACTGAGGTCATTATCTCCAAGGAAGATGTTCTTGCTGCATTGGAGCCTGTGATCGAACTGCTGGGTACTTATGATATTACGACGATTCGGGCCAGTATCGGTATGTATCTGGTCTGCAAGTACATCCATAAAAATACCGATATCCGGGTGCTCCTGACCGGCGAGATCTCCGACGAGCTGTTTGGCTATAAATACACGGATTTTGCGCCGTCCTCCGAAGCATTCCAGCTTGAAGCTCAAAAGCGGCTTCGGGAGCTTCATATGTATGATGTGCTTCGGGCTGACCGCTGTATCAGTGTGAATTCTTTGGAAGCCAGAGTGCCCTTTGGTGATCTGGACTTTGTGAAGTATGTTATGGCAATTGACCCCGAACGGAAGCTGAATAAGTATCACAAGGGTAAGTATCTGCTTCGCCATGCCTTTGAAGGACAGGATTACTTACCGGATGAAATCCTGTGGCGTGAAAAAGCAGCCTTCTCCGATGCTGTGGGACACTCCATGGTGGATCACCTGAAGGCGTATGCAGAGGAATCGTATTCAGACGAAGAATATGAACAGAAAAAGGGTCAATACACCCATGCCCAGCCCTTTACAAAGGAATCGCTTCTATACCGTG
>JBGVDR010000100.1:0-1658 GCA_045119455.1 Faecousia sp. | reverse complement strand
ATCGCTCTGGGTGCCGATGCCTGCTATGTGGCAACTGCCGCATTGCTGGCTATGGGCTGTCACCTTTGCCGTACCTGTCAAAGCGGCAAGTGCAACTGGGGCATTGCAACCCAACGTCCGGATCTTGTGAAACGTCTGAATCCCGATATGGGCAGCCAGCGGCTTATCAATTTGATGACGGCCTGGAACCACGAAATCAAGGAACTGATGGGTGGCATGGGTATCAACTCTATTGAAGCACTCCGTGGCAACCGACTGATGCTCCGTGGGATTGGGCTGACAGACAAGGAATTGCAGATCCTGGGCATTTTCCATGCAGGTGAATAAGGAGGGCAAAACATGAAACGTGTATATGTGAATGAGCAGTGGTGTCTTGGCTGCCATCTGTGCGAATACAACTGTGCCTTTGCCAATTCCGGTCAGACCAATATTGTCAAGGCGTTAAAGGGCAAGTCCATCTTTCCCCGTATCCATGTTGAGGGTGAGGATAAGATCACCTTTGCCGTCTCCTGCCGCCATTGCGAAGATCCTATGTGTGTGAAAAGCTGCATTTCCGGAGCATTGTCCAAGAAGGACGGTACGGTTTGCATCGACCGCAATAAATGCGTCGGATGCCTTACCTGCATTTTGGTATGCCCCTACGGTGCCATGTCCCAGGATGCAAACGGTGCTGTACAGAAGTGTGAACTGTGTATGGAAAACACCTGTGATAAGCCTGCCTGTGTGAAAGGCTGCCCCAACAAAGCCATTGTGTATGAGGAGAGGTGACGGTAATGAAACAATATGTGATCATCGGTAACGGCGTAGCAGCTGCCGGTTGTATTGAAGGCATTCGCAGCATCGACTCTGAGGGTGTAATCACCGTTGTGTCGGCTGAAAACCATGCCGTTTACTGCCGTCCTCTAATTTCCTATTATTTGGAGGGCAAGACCGATCTGCAGCGCATGCAGTACCGCAGTGCCGATTTTTATGAAAAGATGGGCTGTCAAGTCCTCTATGGAAAGAAAGCAGTAAAAATTGACAGCACAGCGAAAACCGTAACATTGGATGACGGAGCGGCGGTTCCTTATGACAGCGTTTGTGTTGCTACCGGTTCTTCCCCTTTTGTGCCGCCCTTTGCGGGACTGGACACCGTGGAAAAGAAGTTTTCCTTTATGACCATTGACGACACACTAGCGCTGGAAGCTGCCGTGGACAACTCCAGTCGCGTGCTGATCGTAGGTGCCGGTCTGATTGGCTTAAAGTGTGCCGAGGGTCTACGGGACCGGGTGGCAAGCATTACTGTCTGCGATCTGGCAGACCGGGTACTTTCCAGTATTCTGGACACGGAATGCGCTGCGGTGATGCAGAAACATCTGGAAGAAAACGGCATCACCTTTCTGCTTGGTGACAGTGCTGCCAGCTTCGATGGTAATACTGCACATATGAAAAGCGGTAAGACAGTAGCCTTTGATGTGCTCGTGCTGGCAGTGGGCGTCCGTGCCAACACCGCCCTTGTCAAGGATATCGGAGGTGAAGTTAACCGGGGTATCATCGTAAATACACGAATGGAAACCACGGTTGCCGATGTGTACGCTGCCGGTGATTGCACCGAGGGTGAGGACATTTCCTTTGGTGGCAGACGAGTGCTGGCGATCCTGCCCAATGCCTATATGCAG
>JBGVDR010000099.1:0-5939 GCA_045119455.1 Faecousia sp. | reverse complement strand
CGGGAGGGGCTTGCCCCTCCCGGTTCTTCTTTTGCGGTAAATGATTGTTTATGCGATTCAGATATCGTAGGGCGGGGGCTTGCTCCCGCCGCAAAACATCTTTGTCATTGCGAGGAGCGAAGCGACGTGGCAATCTCCTGATAATTAGACGCAACGATTTAACAGGATTCCGAACCGTCAAAA
Organism: Faecousia sp.; assembly: GCA_045119455.1. Lineage (GTDB taxonomy): Bacteria > Bacillota > Clostridia > Oscillospirales > Oscillospiraceae > Faecousia. Next base: position 5,756 of record JBGVDR010000099.1, on the reverse strand, counting down.
AAAGCACCCTCTTTCGAGGGTGCTTAAACGTAATTAGATGGTAATTTGTGCGCTGGTGAGCAGCTGGCACATCTGGGCCAATTCCGTCGGGGTGAATACACCGCTGGCACTGACCTCCCACAGGGTTTCGCCCTTGAGATAGTACACCAGAATCCGGGCGTGCCCATTGTTGTCGGACAGGAGAATGGTGGCACCATTGGTTTCAATCGACTCCCACACGCCGTTGTATTGCGCTGCATTGTGGGCGGCAATTTCCTCAGCGGTTTTGCAGTCGGGATAATTCGCCAGGGAATCGTAGCACAGCATAATTGCGGTTTCCCCGTAGGAGCAGGTCACATTATCGGGTTCCTCGGTGACCTCGTAAAGGTCGCTGATTTGCAGGTACAGACCGCCAAACTTCACAATCTGATACCCCTTGGGCGGCAGGGGGTTCAGCCCCGGCACCTGATCCGGGTCAACCCGACCGGAGGTGACGATGTCAATCAACTCTTGGGGGAGAACACCGGTGCCGTCGGCCACGATTTTGCCCACCATTTTACCGCAGGAATAGACACCGAGCACCATGTGGCGCCCTTTGTTGGTGGAGAAACTGCCGTAAGCCACACCGTGTTTTTCCCCGGCGGTGGCGGCATCCCATTGGGCGGACTGGCTCTGCACAAAGCTCTGCACATATTCCGTGCTGTTGGAGCAACCCTCCGGCATGGACTCCCAGCTGACACTGACGTTAATCTGACCGCTGTGGAAGTTTGCGAAATTTTCGCCGGAGTTGCCTGCCTGGTAGGAGCTGTCCAGCCAGAACCACAGGCCGGTCAGGCTGTATTCCACCGGCTGAGGGGCGGTCGGCAGGGAAGGATTTGCAGGCTCACTCTGGGTAGGCTCCGTGGGGCGGGTAGCGGGACTGGTGGAGCCGGGAGCGGATGGCGTTTCCTCCGTAGGATTCAGGACCTCTTTCATAGCGCAGCCATATACCGCGCTGGTTGCCAACACGATGGTCAGCGCAACACTCGCCAGCTTTCGCCATTTGTGTCGTAGCATCCAAATCCCTCCTTCCAAATTTTTCATACACACTATTCATTTTATTATAATCGACACTTTTTTGATTGTCAACGTCTATTGTTGCCTTGGCGATTGATTTGCGTTAAATTAAAAAAAGAATTGACAAGAATCGAACTCAATAGTATAATTATCCAAAATTAATAGGACAGTTCGTGACCATCCTGTCGGTAAACAAAACTAGGGAAAGTGGATGGGCGCATTGCGCCCTTTTTTTATTGCCATGAAAAATCGTACCAAATCTATCACCCATGCCGCAGTCATTGCGGCGGCCTATGTAGCCCTGACTCATATGCAGAATCTGCTGCTTCCCGGCTCTGCCAGCTGGGCAATTCAGCTGAGAGTGTCTGAAGCGTTATGCGTGCTGGCATTTTTCACCCCGGCGGCCATTCCGGGCTTGACGCTGGGCTGCCTGCTGTTCAATGTGACCTCCGGTGTGGGCTTACCGCTGGATTTTCTGCTTGGCACCGCCGCCACGGTTCTGGCGGTTAGTTCCATGTGGTTCTTACGGCGGCAGGTTTTCCTTGGATTGCTGATGCCGGCGGTTTTCAACGGCTTGCTGGTGGGCTGGGAGCTAACCATCTATTTTGGTGGTGGCTTCTGGTTTAATTGCGGCTGTGTCGCCGCCGGAGAGGCCATTGTGCTCTTGGTTTTCGGTACCGCGCTCTACCACGGCATCCGCAGGCTTCCCCGCCGGGTGTATGACAGATAATTGTATTACTACCACATCATTGCTGCGTCGCTGGCGCTTCGCGTAATGACGTGGTAGTTTTTTGCTACGAGTTACCCCGGTTTATTTGTTTATTTTGCTAAAGTTGCTCCCTTTGTGCGTGTGGAAATTTATACAGGAAAAGCTGTTGCAATTTTCAGAAAAAACTGTCATAATAAAGGATAATGAAAGGTGTAACCAGGAGGCGAACCATGCAAAAAATCCTGATTCTAAATCTTGGAGGAAAATACGACCTGCTCGGAGCCAGACGGATTCGGGAATGCCACGTTTTCTGTGAGGTGCATCGTGCTTGTGACATGACCCCCGACAAAATCCGTGCCTTCAACCCCCAGGGCATTGTCATCACCGGCAGCACCGGTGGTGGCACGACCATCAATACGGAGATTTTCCGGATGGGCATCCCTGTTCTGGGCATCGGTCTGGGCTGCCAGAGTATGGTCACCGCCTTGGGCGGCTGCGTGGAGCGCACCGACGATGGCGAATACGGTCGTACGCTGACCAGGTTGGATAATTCTGATCTCTTGTTTACGGATTTGCCCCCCATGACCATCAGCTGGATGGACTGGGACAGCCAGATTACCCAGTTGCCCGAGGGCTTTACCCCCACCGCCAGCACTGATAAATGCCCCATCGCCGCATTCAGCTGTCCCGAGCGCAGGCTGTACGGTTTGCAGTTTCACCCCGCCTCCGCTTTGACCGAGGGCGGTCTTAAGATGATTGACCGCTTTTTAAAGGTTGTATGCGGGCTGGATGATTCCTGGCGGATGGACAACATCATCAACAGCAGCATCGCCCAGCTGCGCCGGCGGATTGGTCATCGTAAGGTTCTGCTGGCCCTCAGCGGTGGCGTGGATTCCTCTGTGGCAGCGGCTTTGCTGAGCCGTGCGGTGGGCAGCCAGCTGACTTGTATTTTCGTCGATCATGGTATGCTCCGTATGGACGAGGGCGACGAGGTGGAGGCATTCTTCTCCCGCAACGATATGCGTTTTATCCGGGTCAATGCTGCCGAGCGGTTCCTGTCCCGGCTGGCTGGGGTGACTGACCCCGAGGATAAGCGCCGCATCATTGGCGAGGAGTTCGTCAAGGTCTTCGAGGAGCAGGCCCAAAAACTGGGTACGGTGGATTTCCTGGCCCAGGGCACCATTTATCCGGATGTTTTGGAGTCCGGTCTGGGCTATGCGGACGTGATTAAAAGTTCCCACGATATAGGCAGTCTGCCGGAGCATCTGGAGTTCCGGGAGTTGATTGAGCCCCTGCGTCTGCTGTTTAAGGAAGAGGTGCGGGAGCTAGGGCGGGCTATGGGTCTGCCGGAGTTCCTGATTTCCCGCCAGCCCTTCCCGGGACCCGGTCTGGCGATTCGTATCGTGGGCGAGATTACCGAAGAGAAGATTCGTATCCTCCAGGTGGCGGACCGGATTTTTACCACCGAGCTGGAAAGTGCCCATATGAATAAGCTGGTGGGGCAGTATTTTGCCGTCCTCACCGACACCAAGCTCTACCACAACCGGGACGGTCAGCGCCGGCACGACTATTGCCTGGCTCTGCGGGCTGTGACCACCGAGGATTACCTTACCGCCAAGTGGTCCCGTTTGCCCTATGAATTGCTGGACAAAATCTCCACGCGTCTGATGACACAAGTCCGGGGCGTCAGCCGTGTGGTCTACGATATCAGCAATAAGCCCCCCACAACGATTGAGTGGGAGTAATCGGAATGTAATATGCTATAAGAGCCTGATGGGTGTACAATCCATCAGGCTCTTGTTACGTTTACCTTTGGATTAACTGTGGATTTTGGGCGGGTTTTGCCTGAATCCCGCAATTAATTCATGTGATCCAGAATTTGCTGGATGGTTTTCTTTCCAAAAAACACTCCTTCGTCATTCACGACCATGCACGGCACGCTCATGACGTTGTATTGATTTTTCAGATTTTCAAAATGACGGATGTCATACACATGGGTATTTACCTTGGGATTCTCTGCGGCGATTCGCTGTGCTGCCACCACTAAATCCGGACACATGGTGCAAGAAAGAGTGACCAGGATTTTTATATCTGTGGGTTTCGTAATGGCGGCAATTCTCTGCCTTGTTTCCTCGTCAATAGCCTGTCCCGGTCCGGCGGCATTGTATAGACCCAGAACGAAGGAAGTAAACTCGTGCCCGCTGGGAACGCCGTGAAAGGCAAGTCCTGTTGGAGTTCCATCCGCCAGACAAACCTCCACGCAGGGGGCAATGGTTTGCGATTTCTGTCTGTCACACACCGCCATCTCCAGCTTATCAGATAGGGAAATAAGAGCGGTTATGAAGTGTTCCAGCTCCGCAGAAATCGGGCGGCTGTCCAAATAGAGCTTTAGCAGCAACGGTTTGTCCATCCGGCTGAATACTGTATCCAGCTGCTGGCGCATTTCCTCTGTGAAAAGCTCGCCGGATTTGGTTGGTTCATGCGTGTTCACAGCGACCGTTGTGTCGCTCAGCTTTTGAGCCGGCATATCGGCATGCAAACCGGTTTTTCTCTGCATAGCCGCCACGTATTTTTCCAGCTCCGTTGCGGCCAAAGCGCCGTCGCTGGTGGCAGTTACCACCTGGCGCAAGGGCTTCATACACACATCTCCCGCCGCATAAACACCCGCCACATTGGTCTGTTGTGATGCATCGGTTACGATATATCCTTGCTCGTTCAGCTTCACAACACCCTTGACCGCCTGCGTATCAGGTGCATACCCGGCAAACACGAACACACCAAAGGTTTCATCACTCCGGTATTCCGTCACCTCTGCGGTGGCGGTGTTTTTGTACCGGGCGTAGGTCAGCCCGTTTTCGCCGGATACTTCCTCCATGACGGTGTTGGTCAGCACGGTAATCTTATCGTTGTTTTTTGCCTGGTCTGCCACAGAGGCGGCGCAGGAGAAGTCCTCTTTTCGGATTAGAATCGTGACATGTCGGGCGAATTTCGTTAGAAACACGCTTTCTTCTGCTGCAGCATATCCGCCGCCGATGACGAAGACCTCTTTTCCTGTAAAGAATTCCCCATCGCAGGTGGCACAGTAGGCAACACCGTGCCCTTTGTGGGCTTCCTCGCCCTTGAAGCCGACCGTTCTTGGATGGGCACCGGTGGCCAGCAGTACACCAAAGCAACGGTAATCACCCCGGTTGGTGTGTACTGTCTTGATGTCCCCGGAAAGATCAAAACCAATCGCTTCAGCGAGCTGGAATTCCGCGCCGAAGGCTTCGGCCTGTTGCTGCATGGTATCGGTCAAGGCTTTTCCGCTGGTTTTGGCAATACCGGGATAGTTGACTACCTCGTGGGTAATGGCAATCTGACCGCCGAACTGTTCCTTCTCCAGTACCAGCACGCGGTATTTGGCCCGGGCCAGATACACAGCGGCGGTCAGCCCCGCAGGGCCACCGCCGACGATCACTACGTCATACAGATTTTTCATTAGAGCTGGCCAACCAAATCCAAGCTGGGCTTCAGTGTTTCGCTACCCGGTTTCCAGTTGGCAGGACAAACCTGATCGCCGTGGGCGTGGACAAACTGGCAGGCCTGCACTTTGCGAAGCAGTTCCTCTGCATTCCGACCCACATTGCCGGCAGTGACCTCATAGCCAACAATCTTTCCCTCGGGGTTAATGATGAACGTACCACGCTCCGCAAGACCGTCAGACGCAATCAAAACCCCGAAATCTCTGGAAATGGCATGGGTGGGATCTGCCAGCATGGGATAGTTGATTTTCTTGATTCGATCGGAGGCATCGTGCCATGCCTTGTGGACAAAATGGGTATCGGTGGACACGGAATAGACCTCGCATCCGATGGCACGGAACTGCTCATACTTGTCAGCCAGATCCTCCAGCTCCGTGGGGCACAAAAACGTAAAGTCCGCAGGATAGAAGAAAAATACACTCCACTTTCCGAGAATATCCTCCTTGCTTACGAACTTGAACGCATTTTCGTGATAGGCATAGGTGCGAAAA
>JBGVDR010000098.1:0-9205 GCA_045119455.1 Faecousia sp. | reverse complement strand
GGATGCTTATCAAAATCTTATCAGCGGTGATAAATGATTGGGAGCAGATCGAGGTAATTGTTCCGGGTGGTTGTTACCTTGATATAAACATTATACGCAAAATGGACCTAAAAATCAAGATACTGTCACTCTCTTTATTTTAGCACCAAGGCTGTAATTCCCTGTACTTTGCCGTCAAATACGTTATCTGTAAGCAGGTTCCGCTTTCCGGAAAGCGCCGGTAAGGAAATTGTATCTTCCTTGGCGTGGAACAGAATGGTCACTTCATCGTCTTCCAGACACCGGGTTACGCAGATGAGACCATCTTTGTCCCGGGCCTCCTCCGCTACCGTTTTGCCCCGGGTAATGGCAGGGATCTCCTTACGCACCCGCAGCAGCCGTTTGTACCAGGAAAGCATATCCTTGTCCTGTCGACTTTCGTCCCACAGCATACCCCGGCGGCAGTCCGGATCTTTGGCACCAGTCATAGCCACCTCGTCACCGTAGTAGATCATAGGCATACCTGGTGTCAGAAGTTGCAGCGCGGCACATAGCTTCTGCCTATCCTTATTTTCGCCACACAGATGGAGGATTCTTGCGGTATCGTGGCTGCCGATGAGGTTCCACATAAGATGATGAGCGGCGTTGTGGGTATTACCCCGCTGAAAGCCCATGACACCCAGAAAACCGGAGGCGGTCAATGTCCCTTCAGCGGCGTAGTCAAGCACTGCCCGATAGAAGGGGTAGTTCATGACGCTGTCCCACTGGTCGCCCTGCAAAAAGTCCGGAGCGTGGTGCCACACCTCCCCCACAATCAGCGCCTGGGGAAATTCCGTCTTAATTTGTGTGCGGAAATACTGCCAAAAACCGTGGGAAACCTCGTCCGCCACATCCAGCCTCCACCCGTCTACTTTCGCTGTTCGCAGCCAGTAAAGCGCTACCTCTGTGAAGTAGTCCGCCGCGGCAGCGCAACGCAGATGCACCTTGGGCATGTCCCAGAAATAGCTGAAGCACTTGTAGTTGTGGCGCATGGGAATCGTACAAACCGGGAATTTATTAATGTAATACCAGTCTTTATACCGGGAGTTTTCTCCCTTTTCTACCACATCCCTGAAGGCGAAAAACTCCGGGGAGGTGTGATTGAACACACCATCCAGAATCACCCGCAGCCCCAGAGTGTGCGCCTTGTCCACCAGCACCACCAAATCATCGGTAGTGCCAAAGGTGGGGTCGATGGTGTAGTAATCGATGGTATCATACTTATGACAGGAGTTGGAGTAGAAGATGGGAGTTAGGTAGATCACATCCACTCCTAAGTCCGCGATGTAGGGAAGCTGCTGAATGATACCTTTCAGACTGCCCCCCAGCGCCGCATTGGCAGTGATGGGGGCCTGATACCAGATTTTGTCCTCCACTTCTTCGTGGCTGGCGAACCGGGAGGGGAATATCTGGTAGATAACCTTGTCGGATGCCCAGTCTGGAGCGAGGAAGCGTTCTTCTTCCCGGAGGGTCTGGGGGCAGTCAAACAGCCTCTCTATATCATCAGGGAGGGTGTCTGTAAATCCGCTGTTTGAGAAGAAGACCCGGTTACCCGCGTTGTCTTCCAGTTCAAAGCAGTAGCGCAGGCAGACTACCCTAAATTCCAACTCCACTTCGTAGTAGTCCCGAAGTCCGTCGCTGGCCACCCACTTCATGGGAGTAGCTTTACGAGTATCTTTGATCTTCAGGGGCAGGTACTTGTCCAGGGTATGAAGGGTCACGGACTTTAAGTCGTCCTTTGCCGTTTGGAGCCGGAACAGAAATCTGCCCGGTTCCAGACAGTAGCAGTATCTCTGGGTGGCTTCATGCCAAAGAGCAGCATAATTCATAACATTACCTCATTTTTCCGATACAAGACTTAATTTCTGCCAGCGCCCGTTGCGCCACCGGACGTACATCAGTACCGCGCGAATGCATTCGTCCAAAGCCATGCCTACATAAGCGCCTACCGCCAGCCAGCCCAGCTTCACACCAAAGAGCCAGGTTCCGCCGGAGGCACACAGGAACATAAAGATAATTCCTATCGTCATGGGATAGATCGCGTCGCCACTGGTTTTCAGGGCAAAGCCGTAGACCAAATTAGCGGACCGTCCGATCTCCAGGAAGATATCCACGATCAGCAACGTACCCACCAGCCGAATCATGTCCGGGTTGTCGGTAAAGAGGCCCACAATCGGCTTTGAGAATATAGCAAAGAGACCCGAAACCGCAACGCCCGCACCGATCCCCAACACCGCTGCCCGGCGGGTATCCCGCTTACAGGCTTCGATCTCACAGCCACCAATGTACCAACCTACCAGCACTGCATTGGCATGTGCCAGCGCAGCGGACACGCAGTAAGAGAAATTGGAGATCTGCAAAGCGTAAGATCGGGCAGTAACCTGCGCTCCGGTGGCATCCATCCTGTTAAGCATGCTGATGACCAGTGTGATAGCGATGTTATACAGAATCGTCTCCGTTGCCGCCGGCAGTCCCACCCGGATGATCTTCCGTAACACTTGCCGGCTTGCCGGAGGATTGGTGTCTTTTTCCGGCTTAATGCGGTACCTTGCGGCGATACACAACCACAACAGGTTTACCAGTCTCGAAATGCCGGTAGCCAGCGCCACACCAAAGACACCCCAGTGCATCACAAATATAAACAACCCGTTCAGTACCACGTTAATGATATTGGCTGCCACCGTGGCAACCATGGTAGGTGTGGTATGCCCGAAAGACCGGAGGTAACTGGAAAGAATGGGAGTCAAAGCATTGCAAATACAGAATGCACCGATGGTTCGCAGATAAATACTGGCGGGCTCTTCCAAGTCACGGGCGATGCCCACGGCCTTCAAAATGGCATCCGTGCCGAAGATCAGCACACCGGTGATTACTACGCCTACAGACAGATTAAACATCAGACCCAGTTTCAGTGCCTGATGGGCAACTCCCGGTCGCTTTGCACCGATATACTGGGTCATCACTGCCACCATACCTGATGAGATGATGGAGAACATGATGATAAACAGGCTGATGTAGGTATTGGCGGTGCCCACGGCCCCCACGGCATAGTCACCTTCGGAGGAGAGCATCAAAGTATCCACCATACCTGCCAACATCATGAACAGAGTCTCAAAAAACAATGGGAAGAAAAGCTGATGGAGTTTTTTTCGTTGTACGGTCATAAAGGGAACTCCTTTTGGGCATGGGATATGTTCTTTCTATTTGCATTATACACTTGCCTATGGTATAATTCTCCTACAATTATACTGTATTTCTAACACGATCCTATTTTTCAGGAAGGAGGGGCCGCAAGTGGACGAAAGATTGCTTCACGAAACCAAAATTCACGGCACTGTAGAATTTCCCTTTGCAGTGTATCTGGGCCGGGTCCCAGAGTACATCACTGCATTTCCCCGCCATTGGCACGAGGAAGCGGAACTGATCTACGTAACCGCCGGCCGACTGAATGTATCGGTCTGGGCCCAGAACTACTTGCTGGAACCGGGGGATATTGTCATTGTTCTCCCTCACGCCATCCACGCTATCGAACAAGCCCAGTCCGAGAAGGCGGAGTATTATAATATTATGTTCAATTTTTCGCTTTTGGGGGAGGACCGTCTGGCAGAGAAGTATCTGAAACCCTTTTTGACACACGAAAAGAATGTCAATTGTATGGAACCGGCAGGATCGGAGCTGAATCTGAAACTGAAGCCACTGCTGGAAAGCCTCATCGAGCATCGTAACGACAGCTATTCCACTCATGAATATCTGGTTAAATCCAATCTGCTGATGGTGATGCATCTGCTTAATCAGCATTGCGTGGAGACCGGGGAGAAGGATCTGGCACTTCATATGACTTACGACCGGCTAAAACCGGCTCTGGACTGGGTCCAGCTTAGCTATGCCATGGATACACCGGTGCAATATGTGGCTGATTTGTGTGGATTTTCCACCAGCTATTTCATGAAGCTGTTCAAGGATCTGATGGGCACGGGATTTACCGCTTACCTGAATAATTACCGGCTGGAGCTGGCTGCATATCAGCTTGCTGTTGAGGATCTGAATGTGATTGAAGTGGCATCAAACTGTGGTTTTCACAACCATTCCTATTTCACCCGGGCCTTCGTGAAAAAATACGGCATGACCCCAGTGAAATACCGGAAATCATGTCAGCACCGGTAAACATACAAAACGGGTAGCCATTGACTGCTTGAATAGCTTGGAAGTCACGAAATACTTACGGATAAAGCCAACGCTGGAACGCTCAGGCGCAGTATTGCACGAAAGAACTCCATATAAACAGGGACCAACCATTTCGGTTGGTCCCTTTGCCATTTATGTGTAAATGATCTCTGCATTGACGATTTCTTCAGCCCGGTTGCGGATATTGTTCATAGCTCCTATTATAGCAAGGCCACCTTAGTTAGTAGTGTGTACTTCGGGAGCTTGATATCGGAAGTTCGATCTGGATAATTGGGCCTCTGATCCGGAAGTCACTAAATTTCTGACTTGGCCTGCCCATAGTAGTATTGCCGTATCTGAAATGGTGATTGGGAGCTGGCTTCAGGAGTACGAAAAGGAAAGCTACTATCAGTGGATGATCGTGCTGAAGGAGCTTGACGAGCCTATCGGTTCTATCAGTGTGGTTCGCCAGAATGACCGTGTGGAAAAGGCGGAGATTGGCTATTGCATTGTCAGCCAGTGGTGGCATGCAGAACGGTATCACTGCCGATCCCGATTACTGCCTGGAGATGGACAGCTTGCTCTCTGATGGTTCGGAGGAACTGCACGCCCTGCTCAGCAGAAAGGACCGCCCCACCGCATTTGTGGTCAGCGATGATATTCTTGCCGTTTCCCTGAAGCGTACATGCGCGCAGTTGGGTCTTTCCGTGCCGGAAGATGTTTCCATCGTTGCGTTCAACAATTCCCTGTTTGCCAAGCTTACCTCACCCCAGCTCACTTCCGTGGAGGTCAATTCCTTCCAACTGGGTTATGAAGCGGTTTCCCAGGCATTCAACCACACCGAGAATCCCAATCTGATGGCAGCCAAGATCATCGTTCCCCACCGACTGGTGGTGCGTTCCAGCTGCAAGACTCTCGAAGAGACTTCTTCTGAAGAATAATTCCCTGTACAGAAAAGGGTCATGCACATTGATTTGTGCATGACCTTTTTCATTTGCCTGTACGGTATTCTCTCGGCGTCACACCGTATCGAATCCGGAATTGGTTGTTAAAATTGGAAAGGGATTCAAAGCCTACATCCTGGGCAATGGCAAGCACCTTCGCATCACTGCTGCGCAGCATGCGCGCTGCCTCAGCAAGCCGGTGTTCGTTCAGATAAGCAACGAAGCTGCTGCCCGTCATCTGCTTGAACCAGCGCATGAAATGGCTGGGGGAACAACCACTGAAATCCGCAATCTGTTCCACGGAAATGGGCTGTGCGTACTCTCTCTGGATAAATTTCAGCACCTGCTTGAGCCTCGCCATACCGGGAAGCTCTACACCCGGCATTTCCGGCTGCACCTGCATCAGATGGAAAATCAGCTGCAGCATAGCGCCTTTTACGGCAAGTTCATAGCCCTTTTCCCGCTGCCTGCACAGCTCCTCCGTCTGCATCAGCAGGGTTTCCGCGATTTTATATCCTGCATCCTCAGAATGCAGAATCACCGGCCGGAGAAGTTGTCCTGCCGACAGCGGCACCAGATACCGCCGTGCGCAGATGTCCGCCGCGCCGGAACCCAGCAGTTCCAGATCGAATATGATGTTTTCATATTCCGCCGTCTGGCCATTTAAGCCGCGCAGGCCGTGCAGCGTACCCGGCGGCACAATGCAGATATTCCTCGCTTCCACACGCTTGCTCTCCATATCCAATTGGCACAGCAAGCCGCCCTTCTTGATGTAGATGATCTCCATATTGCGGTGCCAATGAAGCGCGACAGACGGAAAATCCTTCGGAATGGTGCAGGGATAGATGTTGAACGGAAAGAGTATATCGCCATGTTTTTTCGTTTCTTCAAGCTGCATCTGGCGGTTGTTTTCCATGCTTTTCACCCCCAAATGATAGAATTCAGTAAGTTTTTGCATTTATTTTGGAAGAAATATCAGGAACATACGCATAATATAGCAAATAGTTGGATATTTTGCAAGCACCAATACAGAAGGGAGACTGTATTTATGAACACTGCCATCCACAATCGTCTGACTGCACTCTGTGCAAAACCCATTTCTCAGTGCGAAAACAAGGAACTGTATTCTGCGCTGCTGAAGCTTGTGCAGCAGGAAGCCGACATGCATCTGCAGCCTGTCACCGGCCGCAAGCTGTATTATATCTCCGCAGAATTTCTGATCGGCAAGCTGCTTTCAAACAACCTGATCAACCTGGGCATTTACGAAGATGTGCGCGCATGTCTGGCGGAAAACGGCAAATCCCTTGCCGAAATCGAGGAAATCGAAGCCGAGCCCAGCCTGGGCAACGGCGGCCTGGGCCGCCTGGCTGCCTGCTTCCTGGACAGCCTTGCCACGCTGAACCTGCCCGGCGACGGCATCGGCCTTCGCTACCATTGCGGCCTGTTCCGCCAGCAGTTCAAAAATGAGCTGCAGCACGAAATGCCGGATACCTGGCTTTCCGATGATTGCTGGACGGTGCGCACCCAGAAAACCTATCCCGTGCAGCTGGCAGGCAAAACCTACAATGCAAGGCTGCACCAGCTCTCCGTGACCGGCTATGAAGGCCGCACCAACATGCTGAACCTGTTCGATCTGGACAGCATCGACGAGGCCATCATCTCCGAAGGCATCGCCTTTGATAAAGAGCAGATCGACAAGAACCTGACCCTGTTCCTCTATCCGGATGATTCCGATGAAGCCGGCCGCATGCTGCGCATTTACCAGCAGTACCTGATGGTCAGCGCGGGCGCGCAGATGATCCTGGAGGAGTGCGTGCAGCGCGGTTGCAACTATCATAATCTCGCCGACTATGCCGCCATCCAGATCAACGATACCCATCCCAGTATGGTGATTCCGGAGCTCATCCGCCTGCTGGAAAAGCAGGGCATCGCATTTGATGAAGCCGTTGAAATCGTAACCAACACCTGCGCCTACACCAACCACACCATCCTTGCCGAAGCGCTGGAGAAGTGGCCGCGCAGCTACCTGGATAAGATCGTACCCCAGCTGATGCCCATCATCGAAAAGCTGGATAAGATCGCCCGCAACCGCACCACTGATGAATCTACTGCCATCATCGACCAGTGGAACACCGTACACATGGCGCACATGGATATTCATTTTTCCCACAGCGTCAACGGCGTAGCAGCGCTGCACAGCCAAATCCTGAAGGACAGCGAGTTGAAGCACTTCAGCGCTCTGTATCCTCAGAAGTTCAACAATAAGACCAACGGCATCACCTTCCGCCGCTGGCTGCTCAAGTGCAATCCCGAATTGGCAGACCTGATTGAACAGAACATCGGCAGCGGCTTTAAGAAGGATGCGTCCGAGCTTGAAAAGCTACTGTCCTTCACCGATGATATCCCCTTCCTGGCCCGTTTTGCCGCCATCAAACTGGAAAACAAGGCCGCACTTGCCGAATGGCTGCACAAAAACCAGGGTATCACCATCAACCCCATGGCCATGTTCTCCATTCAGTCCAAGCGCCTGCACGAATACAAGCGCCAGCAGCTGAACCTGCTGTTTCTGATTCATCAGTATCTGGAAATCAAGGCCGGTTATAAGCCCGCAGTGCCCCTCGTGAGCATCTTCGGCGCAAAGGCTGCACCGGCATACGTAGTCGCCAAGGACATCATCCATGCTCTGCGCGTCCTGTCCAGGGTAATTGAAAATGATCTCCAGGTTGTACCCTGGCTGCAGGTAGTATTCGTGGAGAATTACAACGTGACCGCCGCCGAGAAGATGATTCCCGCCTGCGATCTGTCTGAACAGATCAGCCTTGCAAGCAAGGAAGCCAGCGGCACCGGCAACATGAAGTTCATGCTTAACGGCGCAGTCACCCTGGGTACCATGGACGGTGCAAACGTGGAAATCGCCCAGCAGGTGGGTGAAGAGAACATCTATATCTTCGGCGCCAGCTCCAACCAGGTGATCCACCGCTACGAAAAGGGCGATTATTGCGCCCGGGAATGGGTAGAGGCAGATCCCAACCTCAAGCGCGCCATTTCCTTCCTAACCGGCGAAGAGATGCTGAAGTACGGTCAGGCAGAAAACCTGAAACGCTTGCAGAACGAGCTGATCAATAAGGACTGGTTCCAGACCCTGCCGGACTTCAATGCCTATGTGGTGCGAAAGCAGCAGGCCATGGCTGACTACGCCTGCGATCCCATCGGCTGGCTGAAGAAATGCCTTACAAACACCGCCAAGACCGGCTTCTTCTCCTCCGACAGAACCATCGCCGAATACAACCGCGATATCTGGAAACTGTAAACCAATTAAACCCATGAAGCTGCCGGAACACAGGTATCTTCATGGGTTTCTTCTCGATTTTGAGTGCAATTTCTGGTACAATAGAATCCACAGGGAGGATTACAGAAAATGAACTTTGATATCAATGCACTGGAATGGACGCGTCAGCCCGCAGATTTTTCTATCTCGTATGAAAGAATCGAAATCACCACCAAACCCCACACAGATCTCTAGCAGCGCACGTATTATCATTTCCGAAACGACAATGCTCCCGTGTTGCAGATGACCACCGACGAGCAATTTTTCTCCTTCACCGTAAAAACCCAGTTTGAAAGCAAGCGCCGCTTTGACCAGTGCGGCATTGTGATGTATGGTAAGAAGGACTTCGCCCTCTGCTGTAAGACTGTGGATTTGGTTTTCTTCAAAGAATACATCAATGCCAAGAACCTTCAGTTCCCGGATGGTTTTCAGTAGAGTCACCGTATTACGGGCAAAACGGCTGATGCTCTTGGTAATGATCATATCTGTCTTACCCCGATATTTGATACAATCACATGTTGAACACCTTTTGAACACCCCTCCGGGAGCATGAAAAAAGCGCCTCCTCCGAAGAAGAGACGCTTTCAAGCAGGATATTCAATTCAATTAATAAAGCTGTCTATGATTCATATTACCGTATATCCTTCAGAAGCTAACACAGTCAACGCTGTCTCATAGTTTTCTTCTTTCACAAGGATATAATCCGTGTTGTATGTCGATACTGCAAAGATTCCAATTTTGTGCTCTGCGA
>JBGVDR010000097.1:0-57561 GCA_045119455.1 Faecousia sp. | reverse complement strand
CCTTCTTCCAAATACTTTCTTGTCCATGTCCGTACTTGCTGATGATCTATCCCTTGATCCTCCCAGCTTCGTACTGACGCACCTGCAAGAACTTGCTTTACAATGGAAAGTTTTTCTTCCTTGCTTCGTATCGTGTATTTCCTTGGCATAACTCCACCTCCAACTCCATAATAGCATAAAAATAATGGTAGGCACTTTCGTGTCTACCATTATTTTATCACTTCAGCGATAGCCACGGGCTTTAATCAATCAAAAATGCTCGATAAATGTTAAAGAGATGATTCCTATAATAACCAATTAATATTCGCCAACGTGGTACATCACCGCCGATAGGGCACACAGGGGGGCGGTTTCACAACGCAGGATTCGCTTGCCAAGGGTGCAGATTTCAAGCCCAGCACAGCGAGCCTTCTCTACCTCCGCCGTCTCCAAGCCGCCCTCCGGACCGGTGAGCAGGCTAATGGAATGGTACTCCCCTGCCGACAAAGACATCCGCAAGGTGGTTGCCTGCTCATTTTCGTAAAACAAAATCGCCTTGTCTGCTTTGGCCGCACGCTCCAGCGCTTGAGCATAGCTCCCAAGCACAATCACCTGAGGAATTCTGCCTCGACCGGACTGCTCCGCCGCAGACTGAGCAATCTTCTGCCATCGCTCCAACTTTTTCTTTAAGCTCTTCTCATCGGGGCGGGACACGCACCGGCCCGACGGAAATGCCACAATTTCGAAAGCGCCAAGCTCTGTGGCCTTCTGAATCACATGCTCCAGCTTATCCCCTTTAGGAAAGGCCATATAGACGCTGACTCGCAGCTTCGGCTCCGATTCACTGCGTTGCTGAGATTTTACCACCAACCCGATTTGTCCATCACTGACGTCGCTAACAGCACACAGGCATTCCCCGCCCTGCCCGTCGCACACCAAAACCTCTTCTCCGCATTTGAGCCGCAAAACCTTGGCATGGGCAGCATTTTCTCCGGTCAGCACCATAAAATCCGGCATCATTTCATCTGGTGTTACAAAAAATCGAGTCATCACAACCCCTCCATTCTGTGTTCAGTTTAGCAGAATCCCCTCATTTTTGCAACATAAAAATTGCCTCCTCTGACGAAATAATCATTGACAAACGAGCCCTAAACAGTTATAATACTTGGGTGCATGCGAGAGTGTTGGAATGGTAGACAAGCACGTTTGAGGTGCGTGTGGCTTCGCCGTGTGGGTTCGAGTCCCATCTCTCGCACCAAAAAATACCCAGCCCGTAGGGCTGGGTATTTTTTGGTGCGAGGATAGGGGCTCGAAAGGTCGGCCCGGCATCGCCGGAGCAAAAAAACACTCCAACGGAACCGTTTGATGCCCCCTATCCTATTGACATCTTCAGCACAAAATGATAAGATATCGTACGTTATATAACGTTTGTTGTCAAAGGAGGTCCCCCATGCCCCCGAAAGCAAAAGTGACGAGAGACGAGATTGTAAAGACCGCGGTTGACATTGTCCGGAAAAGCGGTATGCAAGCCATCAACGCCCGAACCATTGCTTCTCAGCTAAATTGCTCCACCCAGCCCATCTTTTCTAACTTTTCATCGATGGACGAGTTGCGGCATGCTGTATGCCTTGAGGCCGATAAATTGTGCCGGGAATACATGCAAAGAGAGATGGAAAGCGGAAAATACCCAGTCTACAAGGCTCACGGCATGGCATATATCCGTTTCGCCAAGGAGGAAAGCGAACTATTCAAGCTCCTGTACATGCGGGACCGGAATGGCTCCTCCACTCCCGAGGAAACAGATTTGACCGACAATATGGAAACCATCATCCACAGTAACACCGGTCTCGGAGGAACAGATGCGAAGCTGTTTCATCTGGAGATGTGGGCCTACGTCCACGGAATCGCTACGATGTTCGCAACGAGCTATCTGAATCTGGACTGGGATCTGGTGAGCCAAATGCTGACGGATTCCTACCAGGGCCTAAGAAAACATCATTCACCCCAACAATAAGACAAGGAGGGTTCTTATGAATAATATCATCGAAATCAAACACCTGAACAAATCCTTTGGTGATGTTCATGCGGTGCAGGATTTGAGCTTTTGTGTCAAAGAAGGCGAGCTTTTTGCGTTCCTGGGCATCAACGGCGCCGGCAAATCTACCACCATCAACATCATGTGCGGTCAGCTGGGAAAAGATAGTGGCTCCATTACCATTGACGGATCTGATTTGGATAAGGACATGCACCGCATCAAGCAGGAGCTTGGTGTCGTGTATCAGGCCTCGGTGCTGGACAACGCACTGAGTGTGGCGGACAATCTGGCCAGCCGAGCTGCACTGTATGGCATCACCGGCAAGGCTTTTCAGGCCCGCCTGGAGGAACTGGCTGAGCAACTACAGTTCCGGAATTTGCTCAAGCGTCCCCTGGGCAAGCTCTCGGGTGGTCAACGTCGCCGCATCGATATTGCCCGTGCGCTGCTGCATCACCCCAGAATTCTCATTCTGGACGAGCCGACCACCGGTCTGGATCCCCAGACCCGCAAATTGCTGTGGGACGTGATTAGCCAACTTCGGATGGACGAAAAGATGACCGTCTTCCTCACCACCCATTACATGGAGGAAGCCGCCGAGGCGGACTATGTGGTAATTCTCGACAGCGGTAAAATCGTAGCTGAGGGCACCCCTCTGGCGCTGAAGAACGCTTATACGGGCGACTATCTGACCATGTATTCCGTTGACGAAGCCGCTGTAAAGACCCTGGGTCTTCCCTACGAACCCATTCGGGATGCGTTCCGCATTGCTATCCCCAATACGGCTGATGCCACCGCTTTGATTTGCAAATATCCGGAGCTTTTCCGTGATTATGAACTCACCAAAGGCAAAATGGATGACGTTTTCCTTGCTGCCACAGGCAAAAAACTGACTGGAGGTACTGAAAAATGAGTCAAGTTTCTGCATTGGTTAAGCGTAATACCAAGCTATTCTTCAAAGACAAGGGCATGTTCTTCACCTCGCTGATTACTCCGGCTATTCTGCTGGTGCTGTACGTAACCTTCCTGGCAAATGTATACCGGGACAGCTTTATTTCCGGCATGCCCGAGGGTGTCACACTGCCCAAGGATTTGCTGGAGGGTCTGGTCTGCGGACAGCTCATTTCCTCCATTCTGGCAGTCTCCTGCGTGACGGTGGCATTCTGCTCCAACTTCCTGATGGTACAGGACAAGGTCACCGGCGCCATCCGCGATCTGCGGATTACCCCCGTGAAGCCCTCTACCCTGTCCCTCAGCTACTACATCGCAAATCTGCTTAGCACACTGATTATTTGCTTCACCGCCGTTGCACTGTGCCTGGGTTATGCCACTATTGTAGGCTGGCAGTACACCATAAGCGAAATCCTGCTGCTTTGCCTGGACGTAATCATGCTGGTACTGTTCGGTTCTGCGCTGTCTTCTGTCATTAACTTCTTCCTGTCCACTCAGGGACAGATTTCCTCCGTGGGCACCATGATTAGCTCCGGCTACGGCTTCCTCTGCGGCGCCTACATGCCCATTTCTTCCTTCTCTACCGGGCTGCAGCGGGTCATTTCCTTCCTGCCCGGCACCTACGGCACCGCGCTGGTTCGCAACCATGCCATGGGCGGTGCATTGGAAGAGATGGAAGCCATCGGTATTCCCGCAGAAGTGGTTAACTCCATGCGTGATGCATTGGACTGCAACCTCTATTTCTTCGACAACCCGGTCAGCATCGGTGCTATGTATGCCATTCTTAGCATTACTATTGCGGTTTTACTTGGCATTTACATCACTCTAAACGTAGTCAAGAACAAAGAAAAATAAAAGAACGGGGCTCAAACGAGCCCCGTTTTATTTGATATTAACCGTAGATATCGTAGATATCTTCAAGGTCGCCCATGCCGCCAAGGATGTCCTCCATGCCGCCCATGCCGCCGAGGATGTCCTCCATGCCGTAGTTGGGATTGCTGATCTCGGGCTCATTAGTCATGCCGAAACCCAGACCCTGCAGCAATTCCATCAATTCCGCCATATTCATCTTCAAGGGATTCTTGTAGGAAGGCATCTTGGGCATTTCAGCGCCATTCAGAGCCTCAAACTTCACCATCAGGTCAACTGCGACGGTATTGCCATTCATGGTAACACTGTCAATGCCGAACTCCATAGAGCTCTCAGTTTCCTTGTACATGCCATCAACGCGCAACTCACTGCCGCCAGCATTGCCAGCCAGGACGAACTTGTTGCTGGTGGTATCGTAGGTCAGAGAGCCTTCCAGCAGCACTCTGGACTGAGTACCCATGTACTGCTCAACCTTCAGTGCGGTCACCTGCACAGCCTGATCCATATCACGCTCCAGGGTAGCCAGGAAGCCTGCCTTATTGGAACCATCCGCTGCACAACCACCGATGTCCAGGGTGTACTTGTTGCTGGCGGTGGGATCCACACCCAGAATCAGGTCGGCATAAATCTTGCCAGCCATGCCATTGATGGTAGCATTCATCTCAGCATTGACGCTCATGAGCATACCGTTGGAAGCGTTGATGTTCATAGCCAAAGTGAAGTTCATGTCGATGCCGGCCAGAACAGCGGAAACACGTTCCTTGACCTGGTCCATGTTCATCTGCTTCAGCAGAGTTTCCACATCGACGGACTCTCCCATCATGCTACCCAGCTTGTCGCTCAGGTCAGAAGCCATATCCTTGACGGTCTTCTCAGCCCAATCAACCAGCTCGAAGATGATGTTCTTCACATCGTTCTCGTCGAGGGAATAGGTGATGATAGTGGCATCAACCTCGGTGCCGTTGATGGTGACCTTGCCTTCGGTGGTCTTCACATCCACATGGGCAAAAATCTTGTCCATGATGACCTCAGCGCTGCTGCTCATGGTCTCAAACATGCCGGCATAAGTATCCAGAACGCCCTCAAAATCGACGCCCAGCTGCTTCTCCAAATCCTCGAAGCTCATGCCTGTCATAGCCAAGATGGGAGAATTCTTCAAATCCTCCATCAGAGTATTCAGGTTCAGACCGTAGGCCTGGTCGCCCAGAACGCTGGGAACCTGAACTGCGATTTCGCCATTGTTGCCGTACAGATTGACAGTGACGTTCTGGCCGTCGGCATTAATCTTCAGCATATCAGCAAAAGTGCCGGCATTGGAGTCGATGTACAGCACATTCTCAAACTGGCTACCAACAGAAACGGTAACCTTACCGCAGGCCAGCACATCATCGATTACACCGTTGCCGCCACCCAACAGACCGCCCAGGGTCTTGTCAAATGCGTCACCAACCGCACTGTTCGCCTTATCCTTGGCATCATCGGCGCCAGGGGCATCCTCGGACTTCTTACAACCGCAGAAGACCAGCGCCAGACACATGACCAGAATCATCAGTCTGGCAAAAACAGATAATTTCTTGCTCATAATAATGATTTCCTCCTCATCAATTTATAAATACCGAATCGGGTCAGGATTCGATAATTATCTCACTGAACCAAAGCAAAGTCATAGCCCTGATTGCGGAATTCGTCGATTACATCGCCCAAAACTGCGGTGTTTGCCTCGGAAACCGCATGCAACAGATACAACGCGCCACCGTGAGCCGCATCTACAATCTTGTTATAGGCCTTCTCATGGGTGGGTTGATTCTCAGGATCGTAGTCGTAGTAGGCAAAACTCCACTCCACCGTCTTGTAGCCCAGATTCTGCAGGACTGCCAAGGACTGCTGGGAGAATTCACCCATAGGCGGACGGAACAAATTCATTTCGTAACCAAAATGCTCCAGCATGTAATCGTGCAAATCCATAACTTCCTTCACCATACGGTCGATGGAAAGCGTAGGCATGGACTTGTGCTTCACGGAGTGGTTGCCAACCACATGCCCCTCATCAATCATGCGCTGAACCAGCTTCGGTTCGCTCTTGACATAGGACATGGTAACAAAAAACACCGCCTTGACACCCTTTTCCTTCAACGTATCGAGAATCTGGCCGGTATAGCCATTCTCATAGCCCTCGTCAAAGGTTAGATAAATGGTATTGCTGTTGGGCATAATGTAATAAGCATCATATTTGCCGTACTTATTCTGAGCCTTCACCGCATCGATGGGGCGACCATCCGCATCGGTGTAGGGTCCCAGCCCCCAGCCATTGACCTTGGTATCCATAGCTTCCAGTTCTTCGCGAGAGTAAATCCAGCCCTCCTCGCCCGGCTTGGGTTCGGTGGGTTTCGTGGTAGGCTCCGTAGGTTTGGTAGTAGGCTCCGTAGGTTTGGTAGTAGGCTCCGTAGGCTTGGTAGTAGGCTCCGTAGGCTTGGTAGTAGGCTCCGTTGCAGAGGGCTCTGTGCTCTCAGGAACGCTGACAGAAGGCTCTGTTCCCTTCAGTACAGGGGCTTTCGCGCACCCGAACAGAACACCCGCAACCATAAGTACCGCTAATACAGCAGAAAAGAACTTTTTCAAATCATCACCATCTATTCTTATGTATTCGCATCCGACAAATCAACAGGGATACAAATTGGTAAGCAAAAAGAAAAAGGGTAACACCAGGCTAAATACACCAACAAGCCAAGGATAAAGGGGCTTTTTCGTGCAAAGCATCAGCAAAATACAGGTGGCCGTAACAGCCAACGAGCCAAGCAAAGCAATCTGCTTGGGAACCAGCAGGAAAAACTCGCCATTGCTAAGCAAATGGATACCCACGCTATCCGGCAAACGAGGTGAGCACCAAAGCATCACCCAAACCGCCGCTAAACCCAGCACAATGGCCAGAAACACAGAGCGCAGCCGGTAAATATACGTCCACGTTACATGGAGGACGTGCTTCATTTCCCGCCAGAATTTCCGCATAAAGTTGCGGGCCGGTTCGGTTTTTTCGCACAGCAAGCGCCACTTATCTTCAATCCAAGCAAAAGCGTTCATAGCAATCCTCCTCTGTTTGTTTGTAAGTATTATACCACATCCCCATAGGGTTTGCAAGATGGAAAAAATTAATAACCCCTAGCCACTTCAGTCCGTTTTATTGTACATATATTGCAGTATCATGTGGTTACAAAAAATCAATCAAGGAGGGTTCCCCCATGAAAACTGCAACGATGAAACGCTATTCCCACGCTGGCCGCCATGTCCCCCGCTACCCCAACGCCGCCGATCGGCGCTACTATCTGCAAAAGCTGGTGGACGGTCTTTTGGGCATCGCCACCGCCGTGGGAGCCTTTGTCACTCTGATTTTCTTCCTTCTGCTGTGACCGGTCACAAATCCGACTGCCTGATGATTCGGCAGTCGGATATTTTATTATCCGCCACTTGAATCACAGCCGCGCTGCCACCATAGTAGCCGCAGCTACCGGGATTCACAATCCACAACCCATCATCATATTCACAATGAGCCACGTGGGTATGACCAAACAGCACCGCCTGAGCGCCGATGCTTCTGGCATCCCGAACAAGTGCCCCCAGTCCAGCCTTCACACGGTGAATGTGCCCGTGTGTCATGAACAGCTTCACGCCGCATAGCCGCTCCACCAGGGTCTCCGCAACAATCCGATTCATGCGATACTTGTCACAGTTCCCTGGCACCTGGTAGATGCGAATGTGCGGATATTCCTCCGCCATGGCCAGCCCATCATTATAATGGTCACCCAAATGAATCACCACATCCGGCTTTATCGTGTCAATACACAATCTCATGAAGCTCAAAGACGAATGGGAATCTGACAAAACCAACAAGGTCATGTTCACCTGTCATCCTTTCCGTGCATATAGTAGTTATGGCATCGATTATAGCAGACTCATTGACAGGAGGCAACGAAATGCGTAAAAATTTCGACAATTTTTCCATGGAACAGCTGCAGAAAATGGCTCAAAGCCCTGCCGGACAGCAGCTTTATGCCATGCTCAAAGAACAAAACAACGACCAGTTGCAAAATGCCATGGCGCATGCCGCATCCGGCGATATGCAACAGGCAAAAAATGCACTATCGGACATCCTCTCCGACCCAAAAACCCTTGTTATATTGAAAAAGCTGACGGAGGATGCCCATGGGTGAAATGGAAGATAAACTCACCAGCATGCTAAATGACCCCCAAATGATGCAAAAAGTCATGGCCATGGCTCAATCCTTAACCGGCGATAGTCCAGGGCGGGAGGAACTACCCGGGCTCGACCTGGGGATGGTGCAAAAGTTGTCCGGTCTTGCAAGCCGCACCGGAATCGACAAGGATCAGCGTTCTCTCTTGCAGGCGCTCAAGCCCTACTTAAGCCGGGAACGCATCGACAAGCTGGAAAAAGCTATGCGGGCAGCCAAAATGGCACGGATGGCATCTGGTTTTCTCGCCCAGCAATCCCCCTCATCCCAATAAAGGCAGGTGAACGCAATGTATAACCGCTATGTACCTCAACCAGATGGAAGCTATCGCCGCAGTCGGGTCAGCGAGTCCCAACGGCGCCCCGCGCCCCCGCCTCCCTGTCCACCGGAGCCGCAGGTTTGTGCCCCGGAACCGCCCCCTGCCACCTGCAAAAACTGTCCCCACGGACGTAACGGCAACCGTAAACCCGAACCCCCAAAGCAGGAGCGTCCGATTGGCGGATTCCTGCACAGTCTGATTCCAAAGGATTTTGACACCGGAGATTTGCTGATTGTACTCTTACTGCTGCTCATGGCCGGCGACTGCGCCGAAGACCAGAACACAGCCCTTCTGACCCTTGCCCTCTACTTCTTTTTATAAGAAAACTGCCCATGGAAAACCATGGGCAGTTCATGTTATTGTTTCAGCACTGCAACGGCATAGGCACCCAGAATGCCGTCAAATTCCTGCTGAGTCAGCAAATCCATTTGGCCAGCATACTCCCGCACAGCCACTTTACCTTCGCCTGCATGGAACAGCAAGGTCATGTCACCTCTTTGGATGCAGACCAACGCATTGTCATCTTCCGTCAGCGTACGCTCCGCATCGCCCTGTGTCAAAACAGGGTAAGCTTTACGCAACTGAATCAGCCGGCGGTAATAAGAAAGCATATCCTTATCCTGGCGGGCTTCATCCCACAGCATACCACGGCGGCAGTCCGGATCGTGACCGCCGGTCATGCCCACCTCATCACCATAATAGATGAAGGGCATGCCGGGTAGCAGCAGCTGGAAGGCCACCAGAAGCTTCATTTTTCGCTTATCTTCACCGCAGCGGTGGAGCGCCCGGCAAGTATCGTGGCTGCCCAGCAGATTCCACAGCACGCTGTAGCAGGCATTGTTTAAATTACCCCGAAGGAATCCCAGCTCATTGACAAACTCCGTGGCGGTAATCTCACCCTTAACCACAAAATCCATCACCGCATTCAGGAAGGGGTAATTCATCACGCTGTCCCAGTTGTCGCCCTGGAGGAAGTCCGCCGCATAGTGCCAAACCTCGCCCACAATCAGCGCATCCGGGAACTCTGCCTTGACGGCATTGCGGAATCTACGCCAGAAATAATGAGAAACCTCGTCGCCCACATCCAGCCGCCAGCCGTCAATCTTCGCCGTTCTAAGCCAGTAGAGAGCAACTTCTATGAAATATCTCGCCGTATCCTCATTCTCCAGATTCACCTTCGGCATGCCACCGAAGTAGCTGAAGCACTTGTAATTAGGCTTTTCCAGCCGAACCTTGGGGCGCACGGGTTTGCCATTGCAATAGTACCAGTTCCGATAGGGGCTGGTTTCCCAGTTTTCCTCCAAATCTTGAAACGCAAAAAACTCAGGGGCTGTATGATTGAACACCGCGTCCAGCACCACCCGCAAGCCCAACTCATGAGCCCGGTCTACCAGAGCAATCAAGTCCTCGGTCGTTCCGAACGTGGGATCGATGGTGTAATAATCAATGGTGTCGTACTTATGGGTACTTTTTGACACAAAAATCGGGGTCATATACAGCACGTCCGCGCCCAAATCCCGAATGTGCTCCAACCGTTGGGTCATCCCCTTCAGATCACCCCCCAGTTCCGTAACTCGGTCCATGGGAGTTTTGTACCAAATAGCATCATCCACCGGCTTGCTGGAGGCGAACCGGGCAGGAAACGCTTGATAAACTACCTTATTTTTCGCCCATTCCGGCACAGAAAAGCGCTCAATTTCCCGTAAATTTTGCGGAAGGTCGAACATTCTGTCATTGTCATCAGGCGCTTCGGACAGAAAACGACAGTTGCTATAATAAAGGATTCTCCCCTGCTGGTCAATCAGTTCAAAATAATACCGCAGGCAAACCACATCAATGATCAGCTCCACCTCATAATAATCGTGACAACCATCCTGTGCCACAATCTTCATGGGTGCGGAAGCCCGAGTGTCCAGGAGTTTGTAGGGGATGTACTTGTCACGATAGTGAATCGTGACGCTCTGCAAATCATCCCGTCCGGTCTGCAGGCGGAACAAAAACCGACCAGGCTCAATGCAATAGCACCAGCGGCTGTCGGGCATATGGGCGATGGCGCCTCGGTTCATAAGAATGCTCCCTTCATGATTGGATACAATCAGTATACAGAAAAATCCTCCATCTGTCAAATAAATCCGCATGGAATGGGGCATACTGGCCACAGAAAGGATGTGACAAAAATGATTCATGATGATACCATAAAGCTTCTTCGGGAATGCGATGCCGGAATCAAAATGGGCGTCGCCTCCATCAAGGATGTGACTGACCGGGTCCAATCCGACTCCCTGCGCCAAACACTGAACGAATGCCGTCAGGAGCACGATGTGCTTCAGCATGAGGTGGACGGCTTGCTGGAAAAATACCACGATGGAGGGAAGGATCCGAACCCCATTGCAAAAGGAATGTCCTGGATGAAAACCAATGTAAAAATGACCATCGATGGTACTGATGCCACCGTAGCCGATTTGATGACCGACGGCTGCAACATGGGTGTCAAATCTCTGAACCGGTACCTGAATCAGTATAAAGCAGCCGATGAGGTTTCAAAAGACATCGCCAAGCGGCTCATCAATCTGGAAGAGCAACTGGCCATCGACATTCGGGCGTTTCTATAAAAAAAGAAAGACACGCAAAAGCGTGTCTTTCTTTTTTGGTGGGCGAGGCGGGACTTGAAGCCGGGTTATGTCACCTGACCTGCCGTTGCTAGCCATCAAATTTCAGACTACGCAAACCACACCAACCGACTACTGGTCGATGCAGTAAGCAAACCACATTTTTATATTATTGTAACTTCTGCCTCTTCTTTTGATACAACTTTATCACTATGTTCCATCGATATTCCACGTTTTGCATTGACCCTGTCAATTTCCTCTTTAATGATATTTCCAAACGTGCCATCGTCTAACTCCAAGGTTTCTGTGGCAGCAACAGATTTATCTGCAAAAGCATCAAAAATAGCTTGCTTCGCTTCTAATATGGAGGTGATTCTCTCATCTATGCTTTCATCACACAACAGGCGATGGACCAAAACGTTTCGAGTTTGCCCCATTCTGTAAGCTCTGGAAATAGCTTGATTTTCTATGGATGGTTTAAACTGTGGTTCACAAATAATAACGACACTAGCAGATTGGATGTTCAGTCCTGTTCCACCGGCTTGTATCTGAGCTGTCAGAACCGATCCGGCTGGAGAGGCATCGAATTGATCAATGATATCCTGTCTTCTCTGTGGCGAAACAGATCCATTGATCGGTCCGTAACACCGCTTTCCCAAGAGTGCTTTAATTTTATGAATCGTATCATGAAAAAAGGAGAAAACAATGATTTTTCTTCCCTCTGAGGTAGCTTCATCTATGATTTCCATCATTCTTCTTGCTTTTGAAGAATCCTTAAGATTAGGAACATTCCAAGAAACACGCCGAGCTTCCATAAAATGCTTGCCCAAAATGGATTCTTCGTATATAGCTTCCTCCACAGGAGTCATGGAACACCATTCGCGACTCTCAATCAAATCCGGAAGTTCTGTCAGTACATCTTCGCGTTTGCGGCGGTAATAAACCGGTGCGACCTTTTCTCTGAATTGTGGTGCAGAAGACAGAAATTCCATACCATGCACAGTTGAAGCGATTTGTGGTTGCAGAATTTTGATCAAAGCTATCATTTCATCCACTTTGTTTTCAAGTGCCGTACCCGTCATGAACAGAAGCCTGTCAGCGTGTTTACACAGCATTTTTACGTACATTGTGCGTTGCGCCTCGGGATTTTTTATATAATGCGCTTCATCTACAACAAGCATAGAAAATTTGAAATCTTGCGCAAGGTTAAAATAGCCTGTAGTTTCGTAAGTTGTTACAGCTACGCCACCTGTTTTTATCCAAGATTGCAAAGCCGAATAACGATCATTCCCATGGATCTTTGTAACGGAAAGCTTGCTCATTTTTCTAATTTCTCGACACCAATTAGCTAATACGCTGGCAGGACACACCACAACAAAATGTGTCGCGCCAGTGTTTTTTAAAGAAACCATAGTGGCGATAGCCTGAATGGTTTTTCCGAGACCCATTTCGTCGCCTAGTAGTATTCGCTCCTGATGCAAGGCATATTTTACGCCCCACTCCTGATAACGGCGCAGCTCGCAAAGCAGGCCATCGGGAAAGAATGCTTGGTCTTGGATCTCACGAGCAAGTTCTTCGGGTAGCCCATAGACAGTGTCATTCGTTCCTAAAACTCCCGGATTAATATCTTCGAGTATATTAAAGAATCGAACGGAATTTTTTGAGAAATCTTCCCACGATGTAGACGCGGGAGTTCTCTTGGCGGTATCAAGCGCATCTATACTAACTTTTGCAGATTGATGGTAGGGTCCATTTAGAAGGCCTGTGAGCATATCATAGGCGTAAATTGCTCGCTGCTTCTTCTCTTTCGAAGCCAAAAACCACTTTATCCTGCTAGTAGATGGTAATATATCTTCTAGCCCATACTCAATGTTTGATCGTGCATTCTTCAGAATTCTTTGACACTCAGTGGCATGCGGTTCGCTCTTTCGAAATCTGGCAATGGCAGTTATGAGTTGTGTAGCCTGCGGAGTTTTCTTGTCCTCGCTTAGCTTAATTTTAGTACCTTTTCGTGTTGTGTCAACAATACTATCTACAATACTCTTTATAGTATAGGCTGAGTCTTCACTGATTCCATGGATAGACGCTATTGTATAGACAGATGCTGCAGAAATATCGGAGATGCTGAGATATCCATGCTCTCGCAGAGCTTTAACTCGAATGCCCCTCTTATCCCTATTAATTTCTTCAATGGGAATATCTCTTAATGCCCCCATAACTTCTTGCGCAACCAAAGCATCAGATGCACGAAGAATCTCATTCCGTAGTACGTCCAGAGAATTCGCTGCCTCTTTGAGGTCATCCAGCAAAGATCGATGTTGCTGAATTATTCTTTTTGCAACTGTTATGTCAATTGGTCTTGCCATAAGTAGATCTCCTTAATGTTAGAATGAGTAACAGTAATTAAATATATGGAGGATTGACCAATCCGGCTAAGCTATCCACATCGTCCAATATATTAAAATTATACAGTAACAGGCGTATTATTGCAAGGAGAAACAAAAAATGCACATACTATTTCTACTTACCTTGTTATTTGCCGCCCAGCTGCCAACATAGCCGACGGAAATAGATAGGAACAGTTGCGAAGAAAATTGCATAGCGTCATAGAACAAAAAAGCCCCTGATTTTCCGTTTTTGTTGGAAAACCAGGGTTTTTTATCGGTTTTAGCAAGGCTGGACTGGCAAAAAAAGAGACAGTCTTTCGACTGTCTCTTTGGTGGGCGAGGCGGGACTTGAACCCGCACGTCCGCAGTGAACACTAGAACCTGAATCTAGCGAGTCTACCAATTCCACCACTCGCCCATATATGTACCGTCTCTCGACAGCTTTGATATAATAGCACAGACCACTGGATTTGTCAACAACAAAATATCACTTTTTTAGTAAAATTGCCACCCCGAAAACGAGGTGGCAATTGGCGGAGTGAGAGGGATTTGAACCCTCGCGCGCTGTTTAGACGCCTACTCCCTTAGCAGGGGAGCCCCTTCGGCCTCTTGGGTATCACTCCGAATCAAAGCATATTCACTTGATTACCGAAACATTTTAGCACAGGAGGTTGTGTTTGTCAAGGGCCAGATTAAAAAAGTAGACCAGAACTTGCGTATTGACATTCTCTTAGGAAAATGGTATGATTTGCCCGATGGAGAGATGTCCGAGCGGTTTAAGGAGCCAGTCTTGAAAACTGGTGATGGGGCAACCCACCGTGGGTTCGAATCCCACTCTCTCCGCCAAACCCCATCCACATCGAAAAGTGTGGATGGGGTTTTATTATTTTAACAATGCTTCTTCCAAAGTGGCAACTGCGTCTTTTGTTGGAGTACAAGTAAGATGGAACACCGGAATAGACAGTACCAAATCCCCCAAGAGTTGTGAAATGTTATCAGAAAACTCCGCATCCCAAGACAGCACTGTGGATTCTCTGTACAGTTGACGGAATGCATCCGGAGCAGACAGTCGTTCCACCCTGTTTTCCTGTCCCTGGGACAGTACCACAATCGCACATATCGGCACAGATATGTCTGTAAATATCCCGGAAGTGCCCGCATAAGGGGATCCATAGACCCAAAAATCGGAGTTACATTTTCGAATTAAGCCCCGATCACCGTTAATAATCTTTGATCCACGTTCCCGGTGCCACAGCTCTGCCTGGGTAGATTTCCCCGTGCCGGAAGGAGCCGAAAAAAGGACGCCTCTCCCCCGCCATTCAATCACCGAAGCGTGGAGTAAAAAGCCATTATTGCGAAGTAGTTCGCGCTCCAACGACAAAAACGCAGACAGTCGAAACCGTGGCAGGAACTCTTCCAACCGATTGCTTTGCAAATAAATAACATTCCCTTCCTCCCGCTGAATCAGAAGAACAAAACGGCGGTCCGAACCAGCAACCCAATAGAAATAACGATGCCATTCCTTTCCGCTGCGATACACTGCGTTTTGTTCGTTTTTCAGCACAAGGTTGCCATTTTCATGCCAGTCATCGGGTAAAATACAGATTTCGTACCTCACATCCGGTTCCTTATCGGGGTCGTAGAGAACCTCAAAAGGCTGCAGTTCATAAAAATTTTCCAGGGGGACAGAGCTCCCTACCCGGATTGTTAAATCGGCGATGCAAAAATCATAATAATACATCGTGCCCTCCATAAAGAAAGTACGGCGTTATGCGATGCATAACGCCGTACCATTGTTTAGGAACCGAACAACGGACTGGTGGAGGTGTGATAGCACAGCGTATCCATATCGTCAGTAATGGTATCCGCATGGACTGCACAGCCCAATTCTCCAGTAAACTGCTTCGAACGAACCATTGCTGCATACATCAGATAGTCGTGACGCATCAACTGCTGTCTCCAGTCGGACTGCTTGGTGTTAATAGTACAACCAGCGATAAACTGGTTCAGTGTAAAATCCTCAACAGCAATAAGCGGTTTTGCATAGGTCTTGCGAGATTTATTCATACTCATTTCTAATCATCCTTTCCCATTGTGACTATATCAAACAATACTCTAATAGGCGCGCTGCGAATCAGCTTTCGCCACCCAGCTTCAAGCCGGCGTGTTTGATAGAAGTCAGGGATACAAATTCGTTATTGCTTGCCTCAGAATTGCTAATGATGAACAGTTCGTAGGTCTTGCCCTGCTCAGCATACTTGCCCAGGTAGGTAGACAAATCGTAGTACATATCCGTAGTGGTAGACAGGGTAATGTCCGCAACCTTCTCAGCAGAATCGGAACCAGAAGCACGCACATAAACAGAGACAGACTTCGCCTCATTCGTAGCGGTCACAGCCTTAGCGCCCAGCTGCAGGGTCCAAACAGGACCGGACACAGAATAAGTGAACATCACACCAAGATTCTTAGGCAGATACATTTCATTGTTGGGACCCTGCTGATAGACGGTCTTCAGATCCGCAGAAGTAATGATGTTTGTGCCCAATTCAGGGTTCTCAATCAGTGCCTGTGCAACAACAGACTGCTTGCCAGTACCAACGAACAGACTGCCGTTGGCCATGCCTGCCAACTGCAGAATATCCTTGCTGTCGTTAATCTGGTTGGACTTATCAGAGTTCATCAGCTGACGCAGCTCGCTGAAAATTACGTTCTGCTCACTGGAGCCATAGTACTGAGTATCCTTCAGAGGATTGTAAATCCGAATGCCGTCCAGAGCAATAGAGGAACCATTAAAGGTACTCAAGCATTGGACGTAAACCGTGTAGGTGGCGTACTTGTCCAGGCGGACATCAATGACAGGAACCTGGTACAGACTGCCGTTGGCATAGTAGGTATGGACAAAAACCATATCCTTAGGAGTTACGCCATTATCCTCCAAATCGGTCACATACTTTAGATTCGCCTCGGAGTGCTGACCCTCGAACACGTACACAGCCAGACCGGCGGAGGTGGCATTGGTCTGAGAAATCAGGTCAAAGCCGGTACCGGTGAAGGTAAAGTAAGCATAATCCAGATGGTTCATCACAGCAACAGAGTTATTACTGTTCTGATAGAAGCCGTTGTAGGCGCTGTCATAACCATAAGCATCGCTGCTGCTATTGTCCTGAGTCAATTCCTTATCAGGAGCGGTAAGAGTAACATCCTCGGAGAAGATAATCGTATCACCATAGTCGAAGAACTCTTCATAGTACACGGTGTTGGCGGGCATCACGCGGATGGTACCGGTGACAATACAGCCAGTTTCAGGGTTGCTGGGATCGAAGGTCTTGCCCTTAGCGGTAATCTGAACGGTGTAATTGTAGTATTCAATCTTGTCCATAATTGCCACGGGAGTGAAGATAATTTCCTTGCCGTAGCGATTATTGGAACCGATGGTGCCGCCCAGAGTGGTGGTGATAGTGGTCTGGGTGTTGCCAACACCAATGAGGGACTTCAAAATTGCGCTCTCCTCAAGAGCGAACTGGTTGTCAAAAACACCGCCCTGGAACAGACCGTAGTCACCCTTCTCCAAATCGGAGGACAGACCGAAGTCGAAGACGTAGTTCTTAATGGTAGCAGAGTAGCTATAAACAGTGACAGTACCGCTGATATAGGCGCCGTCGGAATCAATACCGGCATACTCGAAGGTGTAGACCTTACCAGCCTCATCCGCGGTGACCAGAGCCTTGCCATTGTAGACAGAAGCAGTCAAGCCCTGAGTCATGCCAAAAACAGAATTCAGCGTAATGGACTTGTTGCCGTTGGCAATGGCATAAGAGGTCTCGACACCAGCCTCGACATAGATAACCTTATCCAAGTCGGTAGTAGAGGTCTTGTTGGTGAAGGTGTAGGTCACCTCGGCATTCTCCATGGTACCGGTGATGGTGCCAGAACCCACAGTCTCCCACAGATTAGAATCGTCAACCTCAACGACCTTATAGTTGGTGCCAACAGGGATACCATTGATCTTCACAGTCTGGCCGGCCTTCAGCTTAATTCTGCCGTCCTCACTAATCAGATTCTCAGACACCAGAGTGGTGCCATTGTACAGATCATAGGTCAGACCAGGCTGCAGCTGGTAATCGGTACCATCCACATCCAGCAGAATTTCGAAGGTAAACTGCATGTTGCTGGTGTTGATCAGCGTATCAGGGTACTCCTTCTTAATGACCAGAGTGTTGGTCCGAATTGCGTTAATGAAGTTCAGAGCGTAGTTGCCGGAGGAGTTGACCAAGGTATCAAACGCAGCCTCAACACCTTCGCCACGCTTCAGCTCTTTATAGCCGTTGCTGTATTCGTACAGCACCCAGCGGGTGGAGTAATACTTGGTTCTATCGAAGTTGGTTTCCGTAATCTTAAAGCTGGTGCCAGCAGAGAAGGCACCCTTATTGCCATTGGTGAAACTATGAGCGTAACGGTCGCCACGGATGCCGCTGATGATGTTGCCATCGGTGACAACGCCGTCGGTGGTAACGGAGCCATGGTCGGTCAGGTCGTAACCATCGAAGACAACCTTGTCTTTACCGTTGGTAGCATCCACAATGAAACTGAACTCGTCGTCAGCCTGAACGTCATCGTTCAGACCGGGGTTGACGTTCTCGATGTCCTTACTGATGGTCAGACCGGTGGGAATGGGGCTCATGGAGAACTCGATGGACATGTTGGATTCGTAGCCCGCACGCTCCATGTAGAACATGGTCAGAGTGTGAACCTGGGACATGCCAGTGTTGTACTCGTTCTGGAACACCTTAGCCAACTCTTCAGGGAAGGCCGTGGTCTTAGTGCCCTCAATGGTCAATTCTTCACGCTGCTCACCATCACCATTATAGCCATAGGAGTCGTAGTAGTGAGAAGGGTTCTTGATGGTGGTGCTAACCTGAGCCGCATTCTTAACGGTAGCGGACAAGGTCTGGAAGTTGATAGAGCCGTGTGCCAGAGCGTGGGCACCACCCATATCCAGAACCAGCTTGCCATCGATGAAGACCCACACGTCGTCGTCACCGGTGAAGGAGAACTCCACGGGAGTCTCCGTTCCGTCAGCGGAAACAATCTTACCATCCTTACTAACAGTAAAGTCGATGGTGAACTTCACGCCGAAACCGTAGTTGGAGGCATCACCGGACTCACCGGGCTTATTCAGGGGGAAGAAACCTCTGTTGTTGTTGTAGTCCTTCGTAAAGCTACCGGTTTTCATCGGATTAGTCTTGGCCGCGGAATCGTAGTTATCGTAATCGATGTAGACAGCAGTATCCTTCGTAGAGTCGTAGGAGTAAGTGGTAACGCCGGTATCGGCATTGTAGGTAGTCTTGAAGGGGAACTGTAGGTTAGAGTAGTAAGCCATCAAGCGCTTGCCATTGGCATCATCAGAGGTCTTCCAGGACTCGATAGAGGTCTTGTCGAAGTAAAACAGCTGCTTACCGGTCACAGGGTCGACCAACTGACCATACTCATCCAACTCGCTGCCAACAAGGCCCTGCACCACAGCATCCAAAGTGTTAAGAGCAACGTTAGCGCCGGTGTTCCAGTTATTCAGGCTAATCTGATTGCCGTTCCGGTTGTTCTTATACTCATCAATATTGCTGAATGCCTTATAGGTAGTACCGTAACGGCTACTGATGTACAGCAAGTTACCAAAGTACAGCGGATAGCTATACTTGGTATTGCCTTCAGAATCCACAGCATTCGCAGAAATGATATGGTTCAGATAGGAGAACACAGGGTTACCTGCGGCCTCAACCATCCAGTTGCCCTGGTTGTCGCTAGAATAACCATTGACGTTTCCGAAATTAACGCGGCTGTCGTTGAGGTAGTCAACAATGTCGGTGTTGACATAGTAATCGTCCTTTTCCTCACCGCCACCACCATAGGTGCTCCAGGTGCCGGGACAAATCTTGTTGCCCGTATCCCATCCCGTGATGGTATACAGATTAGAACCATCAGTAGGCATAGTCAGGTCATTCGTCTTATGTCCGTAGTTGTTGCGATGGAACAAAACATTTGCTGCATCAGCAGGAACTTCAGCGGAATAGATACCATCGCCAACCTCTGTCATCGTAACATCGCCATAGGAAGATCCGCCCCAGTAGTGAATCATGTAGGGTCCGCCATCAACAGTCCACATATTGGGATTCAGGTATAGCGTAATAGTATCAGGCTCTTCGACCTGAATCTTCACGCCGTCGGCTTTGATATTGATGTTTCCGGTGACCTTGGCAGCCTCGATGCTCACCTTGCCGGTGCTCTTATCGTAGGTGTAACCGCTGGTCAGCACAGTACCTCCTACGGTTACCGTAATGGTGTTGGGCAACTCATAACCCGTTGCGGCAGACAGCGTAGCAGAATAGGCAGTCCCCGCAGTAACGGTGCTGTTACCAAAGCACGTAATATTGCTGCCGCTGTAGGTGACATTGTAGGTGGCAGCAGGAGGAGTATAGGTGGACCAGGTACCCTTTGCCCAGTCGGTAACTTTGAAATAGTTACCGCTAAAGGTCCCAGTCTCGTTATCGATGCGATCCCAGCAATCCCAGTTATTATTGCTATGATTTGTACCTTTTCTTAGGAAGTTAATACCGTTGGTGCTGGATGGAACGACAAATTCAAAAACGCCGTCTCCATTAGCATCAGTGCCCGTATACCATGCACCGCTACCAGAGCCCGTCCAAGCCCAAGCTTGGAACCGAGCACCGGCCTGATTCCAGATGCCAGGTTCAAGGTAAATAACCTTTGTGTCTGCCGCAAATGCTTCCTGTACCTGGTGGAGCGGGAACATACCCACAACCATCAAGATTGCCAGGACAAGTGCGAGGGTTTTTCGTAACATCATTTTCATACTTGTTTTCCCCTTTCAAGTATTCATTAATTTATTCATTCAGAATACGTTTCTGCCGCAGAACTTCCAGGAATTCTGCCACATCTGCCTGAGCGGTTTGCCGGTCGGTATCGTATTCCGCCAGCACCGCATCGACAAGAGCGTCTTCTGTAATTTCTTCTTTCAGCGCTTCCCAGAGAAACGCCCCCTGCTCATTCACGGTAATCATGCCGTTGAATTTCAAGGTCGTTTGCCCTGTTGGGATGATGATGTATTCTCCGGCAATCTGCCGCAGAATGAATTGATCACTGATTCTCACCGAATCGCCTCCCAAATTCTTCTTCCATCCGTTGCAAATAGGTTTGGGTCATGCGGCACAGGTATTCCGGCTTTTGCCGGCTGTCCCCCGCTCCCTCCGCCATGCTGAGTGCGCCGCAAATCATGCAGTGCGCACGCATCTTGCATCCACCACACTCCGGCGGCAGATAAATCCGCTCCGTCTGACTGCACAGCTCCTGCCACGCAGGCTCGAACCCAGTATCAAAGGGCAGAACCGACGGTTGGGGCATCAATCCGCAGGGTGTCATGTTTCCGTCCCAGGTAACCCAGAAGGAAGCCTTACCGGCGGTACAACCCATCTTCTCATCGGTTGTGCGGGTACAGTCCTCATCGGCGGGTTCTGTGGGGCATCCCGCATGCAACGCACGGAGCCGACGTTCCAGCACCGCATCCTCCGCTGTCAGAATCTCAGCCACCGCACGAGCATCGCCCGCTTCTTCCGCAGAGAGCCGCACAGCATCGTCCACCTCACCCTGCCGGCGAACCGGCGGGAACATATATGCGGCGGGATTGACCTGGATGCCCCTGCTCTTACCAAACTGGGCAATAGCAGGCAAATCCTGCAGGTTATGCTGAGTCAGGCTCACATTAATATTAACCAAGATTCCGGCCCTTAACAGCAAATCCACCGCTCGGGTGGCGGCATCAAAGCCGGTAGGATGACCGCACAGCCGCCGGTAGGTTTCGTTGCAGCCGCCGTAGAGAGTCACATTGACCTTCGCAGGGGCATCCTCCCGAAGCCAGGCAACCGTTTCCTCGTCAATAAGGGTTGCGTTGGTGTTGATGGTAATCAGCAGGCCGAGCTTTTTCAGCTCCGTATAAATCTGCCGAAAATCCTTTCGCAGAAAAGGCTCGCCACCTGTAAGCAGGAGGAACAGCATTCCCCGCTGAGCACATTCCCGACCGAGGGCAATCCACTCCTCAGCGGAGCGTTCCCGACCTCGGGCGCACATTTGCTCCTCAGACAAGCGTATGTAGCACATCCGGCAGTTCATGTTGCACCGGGGAGTCAACTCAAAGGTGCCGCTGAGCGGCATGCGATTGCAGGCAGCCTTGGCATACATAAACCGCCGCAGCTGAGGCTGTATCGGCAGGTCCCCCATATCCAGCGCCCCCTTTGAGTTTGGTAGTATTGCACAATCAGAATCTCACATTTTCGTATACCCTACACAAACGCAAAGAGTTTTTCACAAATTAGGGCTAATTATGCAAATTTTATAGCTTATAATATCACACTTAGGAAAATATTTCAAGTATAAAATCAACAATATTTAAATAAATATTTGCTGTTTTTTCAGGAAAGCTCCTTGATAAACCAACTTCTCTTAACCAAACAAATTATCATTCATCAATTTCACCATGCACATCCGGCCAGCAAAAAAAAGCCGGCCCGAAACATCGGGCCGGTTGCAATATTTTAGCGGTACAGGGGGAACTTCTCGCAGATGTCTGCCACGGTGGCATGAACCTCAGCCTGGGTACCCTCGAAGTCACGAGCGGTCAGACCGATGCAGTGCGCGATACGCTTCATCTCCTCTGCGCCCAGACCACGGGTAGTGGTGGCGGCGGTACCAATGCGGACACCGCTGGTAACGGAGGGCTTCTGGGGATCGTTGGGGATGGCATTCTTGTTCAAGGTGATATGGTTGGCATCGCAGCGCTCCTGCAGCTCCTTGCCGGTGATGCCCAGAGGACGCAGGTCCGCCAGCATCAGGTGGTTATCGGTACCGCCGGTAACCAGGTCGAAGCCCTCTTCCAGCAGAGCGTCAGCCATAACCTTTGCATTGCTGACCACGTTGTGGGCATAGGTCTTGAACTCGTCGGACATAGCCTCCTTCAGGCAGATGGCCTTAGCCGCAATCACATGCTCCAAAGGACCGCCCTGAGTGCCGGGGAACACGGCGGAGTTCAGCTTCTTGGCGTACTCCTCCTTGGCCAGAATCAGACCGCCACGAGGACCACGCAGGGTCTTGTGGGTGGTGGTGGTGACGATGTCAGCATAGGGCACGGGGCTCTGGTGCGCGCCGCCGGCGACCAGGCCAGCAATGTGAGCCATATCGACCATCAGAGTGGCACCAACCTCGTGGGCAATGTCGGCAAAAATGCTGAAGTCGATGGCACGGGGGTAAGCGGAAGCGCCGGCGATAATCAGCTTGGGCTGGCAGGCCTTAGCCATATCACGAATCTGGTCGTAGTCAATCAGACCGGTATCGTGGTTCACATCGTAGGACACAACATTATAATACTTACCGGAAATGTTGGCGGGGCTGCCGTGGGACAGGTGACCGCCGTTGGCCAGGCTCATACCCATCATAGTGTCGCCAGGCTGCAGCAGAGCCAGCTGGACTGCCATGTTGGCCTGGGCGCCGGAATGGGGCTGGACGTTGGCAAACTCAGCGCCGAAGAGCTGCTTGGCGCGCTCAATGCACAGTGCCTCAATTTCATCGACGAACTGGCAGCCGCCGTAATAACGCTTACCAGGCAGGCCCTCAGCATACTTGTTGGTCAGGATAGAGCCCATGGCGGCAATCACCGCAGGGGAAGCAAAGTTCTCGGAAGCAATCAGCTCCAGACCGTCCTGCTGACGACCCAGCTCCCGGCCCATCATTGCGGCCAGCTCAGCATCATAATTGGAAACAAATCCGATAGAATCAATAGGTTTACCGTACATAATTAAGTTCCTTCTTTCTGAAAATTGCAAACAAAAATGCAGCCCCCGAAAAATGAGGACTGCATAAAAATAGCGCAAACGCACAATTATCTGCATCTCTGTCCTTTTGCCTGAGAGATTCGGCTTTCGCCTTGCACCTTCGGCACACAACTGAATGTGTTCTCCAGAGAGTCCTCTGCTTTCGGTCTTATCCCCGGAGGGATACCTGAGACTGTTAATCCTTCGGTGGGCCAAGGCCACTTTCCCGAGAAGCTTCATAGGGTATTTTGTTTTTATGGATTATAGTATACACAATATATTGGGATTGTCAACTATTTTATAAAGTTTTATAAAATTGCACAGTACAGTGGGTATTTCCCCCGGTTTTGGTGTACATTATTCCTTACCAATCAAGAAAACCCGATTAAAAAAGCCACCCCGGGACTCCCGTTTGCGAAGGCGCTGGGTCAGCAGTTCCTCCTCAGAAACACCATGGACAGCAGCCAGCGCAAACACAACCTCTATAATATCGGCCAGTTCCTCAGCATTTTTGTCCCGGTGATACTCCCCTGCTTCCTCGTCCAGCTTGGCTTCAAGGCAGGCAATGTACTCCTGCGAATCCAGAATGCGAACCAGTGGCTTTTCTCCGGATTGAGCTATGAGTTCGGGAATTTTATCCCGAACCAACTTATTGTATATCGTCATAGCAAATCCTTTCTCCAGGGCGGACGCTCAACACCCGATCTCTCAGCCGGAACCACAGCTGCGTATCCGTGGGATTGTAAATTTCACATTCGGTCAGCACCGCTTGCTCCATGGCATCCAGGTAGCGCACAAGCTCCAGGTTGGTCAGGCAAACAATCTCCGGATTTTGGCTGACAGAGAAGAAAATCTTCTCCATAGTTTGCCACATATCCGCCAAGTCCAGGTCGTAGCTGTGTCCTACAATTTGGCAAAGCGCCAGTTCACAATCCGTGCAAAAAAACTCCTCCACAAAACGTCCCAGACTTGGATTCAGGTGGAACATTCCCGCCCGTCGGCTGAACCGGGGTTGTATAGGATGGTAATTGCCGCTTTCCTCGCTGATGCGGACATACTCAAAGCCGCACCGCTGGGCGCACCGGGCAATCGTTTCGTTATAGTCCGTGAAAGGCAGGGCAAATCCGGCAACCGGTCGATTAAAAAGTGCCTCCAGCTGGTGCTTGTCCTCGCCAAGCTGGCGCATAACCTCCGACTCAGGCAGGGTGTGCAGATAGGGGTGTGTCAAACTGTGGCTGGCGATTTCGTGCCCCCGGTACAACGTCCGTGCCTTTTCCACTGGCAATCGGCGCACCACCATGCCGGATTCATGCACCCATGAAAATCCCTCCAGCATCAGTTGGGAATTGAGGTTAAACGTTCCCCTCAAGCCATACCGGTTGAGCAAATCCACAAACCGCAAGTCCTGCTCCACTCCGTCATCGTAGCTAAGGCTGAACGCCTTCGGTTTGCCGCCGGGGTAGCATTTTCTTACGTCCGATACCATTTCCGAACCTCCCTCACCTTGAGAAAGCCCAGCTTTTCATACAACCGAATGGCCCGCTCATTGGTAGACGCCACCTCAAGGGTCATGGTTTCCCCCTCAATCAAGGACATCAGCGTATGCATCACCCGCTCGCCGGCTCCAAGCTCCATTGCCGCTACCGCCAACAACCTCTCCCCTTCCAGCCAGCCCAAGCCCAGCAAATGTCCATTCCGGTGGACGAAATACGCTCCCGCAGAGTCCAGGAGCGCCTGCTCGTCGGAGGCTGTAATGGTAGCCGCATTGTCCACACCGGCCATTTTTTCATTCAGTAACTGCCGAAACTGAATCACCGTTTCCCTGGTCACCGGAAATAAACTTTCCAGTTTTTCCGAATCTACCCAAGCTGTCCCCTGCATCTCATAAACAGCGGCATAGAGCTCGCCCTCGCTGTCACCGGCACTCCAATAAACACGCTCTGCGCCAACTGCCCGGCAAAAGCCCATGCATTCCCGAATCAAATCCTCCAAATGCCCCGGCTGTACATCCTGAACCCGGATGTAAGCCTCCTGGCGATAAGGCACCTCATGAAGCATCAAGCTGGCCACACCGTACTCTGTGGTAAACATAGGAATGTCCTTCATAGACTCCCCTCCTTTTGGTTCATCATAACACAAACCGACACACGTCGCAAGGGGGTTATTTTGTTGATATTTTCCATTTCATCTCCCCCGGAAATGAATAAAACAAGTGTATTTTCGCTGGAATCCCTTCTCCAGCTTTCTTCGCCCTCGCCCCTTTTGTGCAATATGCCAACAAAAGCCATGCAATCCGCCTGTGAAAATAATCTGTTCAAACAAAAATGCATTAAAAGTTTGTAAATCTCCAAAAATACTATTGCATTCTTTCTAAAAATATGTATAATAAGCAACGTTAAGTGAAACGAATGAGAAAGGAGGCTACTCCCATGAAGAAGATTATTTGCAAGAAGGAATACGACACCGAGACCGCTACCCTGGTTAAGAAGTACGTCTGTGGTTTCTACGGTGATCCCGCTGGCTATGAGGAATCCCTGTACCAGACTCCCGCTGGTCTGTACTTCCTGTACGTCTGCGGCGGTGAAAACTCTCCCTACCCCGCTGAGGACATCCTGCGTCTGGCCAAGACCAAGGTCAACGAGTGGATGGAGAACCACTAATCGCATACATACCCGAAGAGCCTGCGGTTTTCCGCAGGCTCTTTTTCTTGACAGGGTGTGATATAATGTTCCTATATACACGATTCAGGTGAGAGTACTATGAAAATCATCGCAATTGCCTTGACCGCCTTGCTCTTGCTGGGCATGCTCAGCGGCTGTGCAACTCAACCGCAGGCTCAAATCTGCGCCACCACCCTGCCGGTCTATCAATTTACCTCCCGTCTGTGCGCAGGAACCGGAATCACCGTCAGCCGGCTGATTACCGAGCCCGTTTCCTGCCTGCACGATTACTCCCTCAGCGTCAACCAGGTCAAGGCCGTGGAATCGGCGGAGCTGGTGGTCACCTCCGGCGCAGGCTTGGAGGGTTTTCTCCACGATGTGCTGAACGGAAACCACAACATCATCGACTGCTCGCATGGCATCGCTTTACTGAGCTGCGAATCGGAAGGTGAACACGGTCACGACCACGCCGGACACAATCACGAGGCGGACAGCCACATCTGGCTGAATCCTCTGAACGCAAAAATCATGTCTGCCAACATTTACGAGGGCCTTTGCCGGAAATATCCAAGTTTCTCCGATACATTCAGCAAGAATCTTCAGGCCTTGCATACTGAATTGGACGCACTGTACGCTTACGGACGGGAACAGCTGTCCAGCCTGCGGTGCCGGGATATGATTACTTTCCACGACGGTTTTGGTTATCTGGCAGACTGCTTTGACCTGCACATTTTGAAGGCAATCGAGGAGGAATCCGGATCTGAAGCCTCTGCCCAGGAGCTCAAGCACCTGATTGGTCTGGTACAGGAGCATCAGCTTCCCGCCGTCTTCACCGAGCGCAACGGCAGCGCCTCTGCTGCACGGATTATCTGCGCCGAAACCGGCATCAGCTCCTTCCCCCTGGACATGGCCATGGGAGGGGATGACTATTTTAAAGCCATGTATCACAACATCGACACCATCAAGGAGGCATTGGGATGAAACTGTTTTTCCATGGCGGCGGCTGCGGCGACTCCTGCTGCCTGCGGGTGCAGAATATGGGTGTAAAAATCGGACCAAACCAAATTCTGCACGATGTAAATTTGCATACCCATTGCGGCGAGCTGGTGGCTCTAATCGGCCCCAACGGTGCCGGTAAAAGTACATTTCTGAAGGCCATTCTGGGGCAACAGGATTACGACGGCGTAATCGCCTTCTCCTCCCCCGGTCAGCGGGATCGGCGCCCCCGTATTGGCTATGTACCCCAGAGTCCGGCTTTTGACCCCGGCGACCCCATTTCCGTGGCGGATTTGTTCGCCTGCTGCATGAGCAAACGTCCGGCCTTCCTGGGGCTGTCCAAAAAAATGCGGCAGACTGTGCT
The DNA here is from genome assembly GCA_045119455.1 of Faecousia sp. Classification (GTDB taxonomy): domain Bacteria; phylum Bacillota; class Clostridia; order Oscillospirales; family Oscillospiraceae; genus Faecousia. The sequence continues at coordinate 30,275 of JBGVDR010000097.1, read as the reverse complement.
GGACTGCTTGGCACGAGTTCACGGCGAGGATTTGATTGACAAGCGGGTAGGCACCCTGTCCGGCGGTGAGCTGCAGCGGGTGCTGCTGGCGCTGGCACTGGAACCCTTACCCAACATCCTGATTCTGGATGAGCCCCTTTCCGGTGTGGACGTGGAGGGCATGGGTCACCTGATGGATATGCTGGACGAAATTCGTCGCACCTACGACCTTTCCATCCTCATGACCACCCACGATTTTTCCATCCTGAACAAGTACGCTGACCAGGTCGTGCTGATTGACGGCACCGTACTGGCCCAAGGCTCTCCCGCCCAGGTACTTGGCTCCGACGCATTTCAGCAAATATTCCACGGCAGAGGAGGTGCCTGCGTATGAGCATTTGGTACTGGCTATGCGAGCTTCTCCCCATCGAAATGCTCCGCTGGGACTTCATGAAAAACGCCCTGCTGGCGATTCTGCTGATGGCACCGCTGTTCGGCATTCTTTCCACCATGATTGTAACCGGGCGTATGAGTTTTTTCTCCGACGCATTGGGACACTCCGCCTTCACCGGCATTGCCATCGGCTGTCTTTGCGGCATCGCCGCGCCTACCTGGGTAGCGGTAGTGTTCTCGGTGGTGTTCGCTCTGCTTTTCAGCCTGGTACGCAATCGGAGCAACCAGGCGGCGGATACGCTGATTGGCGTGTTTTCCAGCGCCGCTGTCGCACTGGGTATCTTCGTCGCCACTCTGGGCGGCGGTAGCTTTACGAAGTATAATCAATATCTAATCGGCGATATTCTTTCCGTTACCCCCGGCGAAATCGGATTGCTGCTGATTGTGCTGGTTGCGGTGCTGGTATTCTGGAGCCTGTACTCCAACCGGCTGACGCTCACCGCTGTTCATCCTCAGCTGGCCTCCTCCCGGGGTATCCCGGTGCAACTGAGCCAGACCATTTTCACCACCGCAATCGCCGTGGTGGTCACATTGTCCCTGCCCTCTGTGGGACTGTTGATTCTCAATTCCCTTTTGGTACTTCCCGGCGCATCCGCTCGGAACGTGGCTCGGAACTTAAAGCAGTATCACCTGTTCTCCGTGCTATTCGCCCTGGTTGCAAGTATTGGCGGTCTGATTGTATCCTACTACTGGGGTGCTTCCGCCGGTGCCGCCATTTCCCTGGCCCTGGCGCTGATTTTTGCTGTCACGTTCTGCTTTAGAAAGGTGCGGGCTTAATGGAAAATATCACGATTCACCCCATCGCCCGGATGCGCAGCGATTTCCCCACCAAATTTGGCATCCCCCGGCAGAGCGGACTGGTGGAGGAATTGCGCTCCACCATCGTATTTGAGCCGGAATTCCGCAACCCGGATACCCTCCGGGGCATCGAGGGCTTTTCCTACATGTGGCTGATTTGGCAGTTTTCCGAGGCTGTTCGGGAGAACTGGTCCCCCACCGTCCGCCCGCCCCGTCTGGGCGGCAATACCCGGCTGGGTGTGTTCGCCACCCGCTCTCCCTTCCGTCCTAATTCTCTGGGCCTTTCCTGTGTGAAGCTGTTGGGGGTGGAGCAAACCGCCGACGGAGCTGTACTCCACGTGGCGGGGGCGGATTTGATGGACGGCACACCGATTTTCGATATCAAGCCTTATGTGCCCTACTCCGATTGCCACCCGGATGCCCTGGGCGGTTTCACCACCACCGCAAGCGACTATCTCCTGGACGTGATATTTCCCCAGGATTTGCTTGACCTCCTGCCCGCCGAAAAACGGGCAGCGGCGAAAGCCGTGCTTTCCCACGACCCCCGGCCCTCCTATCAGCGCAAGCCCGGCCGGGTCTATGGTGTCAGCTTTGCCGGATTTGATATCCGCTTCACCGTGGAAAACAGCACCCTGACCGTGGTGGAGGTTGTTTCCTTGTAACGCAATACTCCTCCCCGTAGGGGCCGATGACCACACCGGCCCCTTAATAACGCCTGCCATTTGGGCCGATGTGGTCATCGGCCCCTACAGGCCAGTCGACGCAAAAACCTTTTCCGCACCCAAGCCATACTCGGCTTGGGCGCTTTTTGTAATAAATTGTGAATTTCAGGGTTATGTCCTTGACAGTTTTTGTATGCTATGCTACACTGAAAATACAATAATAGGAACGGAGGGGAGTCCAATGGCTTATTTTATCCACAAGCTGACTGAATCGAATGTATGGAGGAATAAACATGAAAAAGCACACAAAAGCGATGTTTTCGCTGTTCCTGGCCCTGTGCATGCTCCTTTCCGGACTGCCCTAGGCTCCAACCGTTGTCGCTGTTGAAGCAGATAACCCGCCCAGCGTGGCGATTGAGAACGAAGATGCCCCATTAAACAACGAAATTACCATCGTTGAGGAAGATATTTCCCTGCGGGGTGAATACGAAAAGCACTTCCTCATGTCCGACGGCTCTTATCAGGCGGTGGTCTATGGCTCCCCTGTCCACGAGCTGGTGGACGGAGTTTGGGTAGAGATTGAAAGCACAAATCAAAACGCCCGCGGCAGTATATCCACCGACACCGAAAGAACGAATATCGTGGACAATTATGTGCTTCAGGGCGCAGGGGTGCAGGACAGGAATCGTGACCGTTTGTATATCGGCAACCGATCCGAGGGTTTGACTCGGGCATTTATCCGCTTTGTTACCATGCCTACGCTGCCCTCCAGTGCCATCATTACAGACGCTACCATGTCGCTGACCTTTACCAATGGAACGGACACCGCCGCCAACGCCAGCGCATATATGGTTACAGGAGGTTATTGGGAATCCGGAACAATTACATGGAATAATATGCCTGCTGCCACTATCGCCCTTGCAACGAATATCAGTCACAATAACTTGACCGGTTATACTTTCTCCTGTAAAAAAGCCGTTCAAACATGGTATTCGAACAACGTAACAGGTAGTAACGCCAATTACGGAATCATGATTCGTTACTATAACGAATCGATTTCCGATTACAACGCCGTTTATTCTGCGGACTGCTCAGACGAAACAAAAAGACCATCTCTGACAATTACATACCAATTACCGACAGAAATAATTGATGATGGAGTATATTACATTAAGAATGTAAGTACAGGGCTTTATCTCGGAACTTATGGAAGTTCGTCTGATTACGCTTCCGTAAAGCTTTTGGGATATGCAGCAGACGGAATATCCCAGGTTAATCAGCTTTGGTCGGTTCGGCATCTTGGGAATGGTTATTATACAATAAGACCCATATACAAACCCGATATGCTTTTGCATGTTACTTCCTCGGTTGTAGACATATCTAAAGGCATTACAAATGATGATTTTAAAGACATTCATACCAATCAGTGTTGGACTATCACACCCGTTTCGGGTGGGTATTCCCTTAATTACGGCGGCACCAATGGCCTAATTATGCGGTCTGCTTCGGGCGCCCCATCACCGGGTTTGGGTGTTATTACAGGAATTGATTCTAGTATATCAGACAGTTCTACTTGGTCTTTTATCAGGCTGGCACCTCCAACGAGTAGTGATTATTTACTGAATGTTGAGTTCAGTTTTGATTATGCCACCGTCACTACATTTGGCCCAAGTGACAAATTATCCAAAGACATTATCAACAGGAATTTCCTATGTGTAGCAAATGCTTACGCCCAGAAATGCGGAATCTATCTGATAAATCATCAAGATACGCTTACTCCATATATGTCAGATGCTGATAAGTGTCCCAATATTGGTTCAGATGATGGCCTCTGCAATTGCTACTCCGACGAAGAATGCTTGCTTTTAGCTGGAGATGATCCTTTTCTGAACAACTCGTTTGTAGGATTCCAAAAGACAGTTCATTGTACTAGTATAATTCGATTAAGAAACAACTTAATTGTTGGGCTACCCTCAAACACAATTCGAGTGTCTCAGACCGGTCATCAAGCATGCTATTATTCATACGCAGATACCCATACTAAAATGGGAGGGGTGTCGAGCGGAGACTATCCAGTTATCTGCATCGGCAACGATCCAACAAATTATTTTACTAGTCCTTCATCTTTGGCCCACGAAATCGCACACATTTTTGGACTAGGCCATCACGAACCTGGTGCTGACATTACTTGCATTATGATTACAGGTATTGATAGGCCTACTTTCGATGCAGATAAAATTGATACTTACTTCTGCGAAGACTGTATTGCTCAAATAGTGAACGCAAAAACCAAATACTAATATGGGCAAATTACAAGAAAGGATGAGAATTCATGAAAAAGCATTTTCTTATTCTATTGCTAATATTGAGCGTTGTTTTACTGAACGCCTGTGCCGCATTGACGCAAGGTGCAGCCAACACCCCTACATCCGACGATACCCAGCCGAGCACTACCTCTCCCGCGCAAGAAACAGAACCGAGCGCAACCGAGCCTACGCATGAAACAGAGCCCAGCGCTACCAATCCTTCGCTTCCTGATATTGTTGACCCTTACTTGCGGGATTATCATCTCTTTGGTGGAATGAATGAATTACTATCGTTTTATGCCGACCATGAAGATTCCATGATGAATTCGGATCGAATCAACACCTTAATCCATCCCGATATTCTGACCCATCCTCCCTATCAGGTAAGTGGCACTAGCTATACCAGAACTTCTGCGGAGCTCATTGAATTCTCCGGGTCAGAGGAGATTTGCGTCTTTTACCACTATTGCATTGGTGAAGGATGTAAGCACCACGAAGAGGACAATCATGCTCGACAGCGCGGCGAAATTAAACTACTTATTTGGTATAACCCAGACGAATACGCAGTTCATCCGCAAAACATTAACAGATACGGACAATTGTTTGACGAGTCATTGCGGGTATATGCTAAAGAATCTGGTGACATGACGATGTATACTTGTTGTCACACCCCCGAGTATTTGTTCCAGTTCCGAGTTGACCGTGACATTGAAGGCTTTGATACCATCGTAGAAGATGTAATGCAGTATTTCGCAGAAATCGCGCCTCAATAATTATTCATCCCGGCAACGGAGTTGATTTTCAATGAAACACAAAATAGACAAGGAAATAAAAATAGAATTGATTTTGCTTGGCTGCTTGGTGGCAATCATTCTATTCTTCGTAATCTGCTCGTCGATGAAGGTCACAAATGAATGCGTTTCCATTTCACTCTTCGGGAAATGGGAGCTAAAGAATGTGGATTGCGCCGTTATCACCATTGACGGGGAAAAAGTAACCGTCACCGACGAAAATCTGCTGGACGAACTCGTATCCGAAACAAGAGTCGCTGATCGAGTATCGGCATGCGGGGAATCCTCCAGGCAAATCGACCTTTATTCCGGCGATAAGCTCGTTCGTTCCATGGAATGGGACGCATGCTGTAACACCGTAAAAGTTTATGAGCCCGGCTTAACCCATTGGCTGATTTCGTTCAAACAGTCCGTAAATGCCGGATATGTGCAAATTTCCAATGAATTGGCTTCCCAGCTGGAAGCGCTCTTTAACTAGCAGACGCATACAATCCTCCCCCGGTACTCCGGGGGAGGATTTTTTATTGCAACAAGCGGCAGGATATTGTATAATAAAGTCGCACTTTTCCAAAAAAGAAAATTTTTTCAAAACCGATGCAATAAAACGGGCCATTCGTGCACTATTATAGTGAAAGGGGTGAACAGAGCGATGGCACACATCAAATTTCCAAGCCATCACTCCCCTGCGGACAAATCTCAGGAGCTGGACAGATGGATTACCGCCATCGCCGCCAATGATTTGGACGCTCTGGCGGAACTGTACCACGCTACCCAAAGCTCTGTATACGCCTTTTGCGTTTCCATTCTGAAAAACGCACACGACGCGGAGGACATGCTCCAGGAATGCTACCTGAGCATCCACGCCTCCGCCGGGTCCTACCAATCTACAGGAAAGCCCATGGCATGGATCATGACCATCGCCCGGAACCTTTGCCTGATGCGCCTGCGTCAAGCCAGCAGGACCGAGGAGCTTTCCCTGGAGGACTGGAAGGACTACCTGGAGACCAACGAAGAGCTTTCCACCATCGACCGAATCGTCCTGACCGAGTGCATGAGCCGGCTGTCGGATCAGGAACGGCAAATCGTCGTGCTTCATGTGGTGTCCGGATTTAAGCATCGGGAGATTGCCAGCATGCTGGAGCTGAACCTTTCCACGGTTCTTTCCAAGTACCACCGGGCAATCCACAAACTCAAAACTTTTATTGAAAAGGAGAATGGATCATGACTGACAAGGAACTGGAGCGCAGTGTCCGAACTGCTTTTGATCACGCCACCCCCAACGTCCTTGATTCTGTTCTCGAAAATTGCCAAGGGCAAAAAGGAAAAGTGATTACGATGACTAACAAAAAGAAGAATCCTTGGATCAGCCGTGTTGCTGCTGTTGCCGCCGCTCTGGCGCTTGTCGTTGGTCTTGGGCTGGGCTATCAAGCTCTGAAGCCCACCGGTTCTGATAATACACCCGCCTCCCCCATCATCACTTCCACTGTTTTGTTGGATGTGAACCCCAGCATTGAACTGACGCTGAACGCCGACGAGCGAGTTACCGCCGCTGCGGCTCTCAACGATGACGGTGCCGCCGTCCTGGACGGTATGGACCTGACCGGCAGCGATTTGGAGGTTGCCATGAATGCCGTCATCGGTGCCATGCTCCGAAAGGGCTATCTGACCAACCAGGCCAACACCGTTCTGGTCAGCGTCAGCAGCACCGATGACGCAACCGGCAAGGCCCTGCAGGCCAAGCTCAATACGAATGTGAACAAGCTGCTCAACACCGATTCCTTCAACGGAGCAGTGATTTCCCAGACCGTCAACAATAACGACGAATTGAAGACTGTGGCCAATGAGAATCAGATCTCCCTGGGCAAAGCCAAGCTGATTCAGCGCATCATGGCCCAGAACACCCGTTACACCTTTGAGGAACTGGCCGCCCTATCCATCAACGAGCTGAATCTACTCACCGAATCCGGCAACTTGAAGCTTGATGATGTGATTTCCAGCGGTGCCGCAAGCGAAGCCAAGTATATCGGCGGTGGCGAAGCCAAGCGAATTGCTCTGGCGGATGCCGGTATCACCGAGAAGGATATGCGGAATCTGGAAATCGGGCTGGATTTGGAAAATGGCATTATGGTCTACGAAATCGAATTCGATACCTCAGAGTACGAATACGAATACGACATCAATGCCATCACCGGCGAAATCGTGTGGAAGGATAAGGAATACGACCGGGAAGACCGTCCTGCGACTCCTCCCGTCACCGAGCCCTCCACTCCTACCGAACCCTCTAACACCGAGCCCGCGCCTTCCGAACCCACTCCTCCAACCACCCCCGTCCCTTCCGAGCCTCCTGTGGTCACCCCAGAGCATATTGACAAGGATGCTGCACTGAACGCAGCATTCGACCACGCCGGTATAAAAGCCGCTGACGCCACTCAGATTGAGTGCGAGCTGGATCGTGACCACGGAATCTATATCTTTGAAATTGAGTTCCGTGCCGGCGATTACGAGTACGACTACGACATCAACGCAGAAACCGGTACAGTCGTTCGCTACGAGAAGGAACTGGATAAAAAATCCGACAAGCCCGTCACGCCTCCCGAAACACCTGCCTATATCAGCGCCGACCGTGCCAAGTCCATCGCCTTGGAGCATGCCGGAGTAACTGTCGACGGAATTTACGATTACTCCTATGAGTTGGAGATTGGTCACGGCAAGGCTCGCTACGAGATTGAATTCGAGACTACCGAAACCGAATTCGAATATGTGATTGATGCCAAAACCGGCACCGTAATCAGCTTCAATAAAGAGGCCAACGGCGACCGTCCCATCCCTCCCCCTGCCACCGAGCCCCCTGCCGAATACATCAGCAAGGATGCTGCCAGAGCCGCCGTGCTGAACCATGCAGGTATTGCCGCCGATACCATTCGGAATTACTCCTGCGAGCTGGATAATGACGACGGTAGGGCTATCTACGAAATCGAGTTCGAGTCCGGCAAGTTCTCCTACGAATACGAAATCGATGCCGCCACCGGTGCTGTCATCAACAGCGACAAAGAAATGGAAGATTGATTTTCCTCCCCTCTGGGCAGCAGGTTTACGCCTGCTGCCTTTTTTTATTGACATTTCTACCAAAAGGTGCTATACTTTTTTGGTATATTAACCGAAAGGAGAGCATTTCATGATTTGTCCCAATTGCAATACGGAAAACAGACCCGATGCACGTTTCTGTGTTGGCTGCGGCGCCGCTATAAACGCTGAGTCCAATGCCGCTGTCGAGCAGGCCCCTGTCGAGCCTGTTGCCGCTCCTGTGGAGCCCGCATCCGTCCCCGCAAATAATGCAACCGAAGCTCCCAAGAAGGAGAAAGCCCCTAAGAAGGAGAAGGCTCCTAAGAAGGAAAAGGTGAAGGGCCCCCGTCTTAGCATTGCAGTCATCACTGCCATGCTGATTAGCCTGATTGCTCCTGTCATCGACAAGATTAAGTCCATCTTCTCCAATAAGAAGCGGGCGATTATCATTATCAGCGCCACCGTAGCAGTCCTGGCAATCTGCATCGCCTGCGGCATCATCTTCGGCGGCAACGGCTATGTGGAGCAGAAGCAGAGCGTTTTCTACATGTATAACTCTGAAGCAAAGGCTACCTCCATCCTGGTCGATAAGAAGGTCGTTGATACCATTGACGGCCGAGTGAGCGATTATGCTCAGAGCCTGAACGGCAAGTATGCCGCTTTCCTGACCGATGACGGTGAGCTGTATGTTTTGAAGAACAAGAAACTGCGTCACGTTGCCGACGAGGTCCGCTCCTTCCAGCTGGCTGTCGAGGGCTCCCGCGTGGCCTACCTGAACAAGGAAAGCGAACTGTTCCTGGCTAAGACCAGCAACGCTAAGTCCGAAAAGATTTCCGAAGATGTCAGTTCTACTTACCACATTTCCCCTGATGGCAAGTCCGTTGCTTTCTTCAACGACGGTAAGCTGAAGGTCACCAAGGGAAGCAAGACCTACAAAGTCACCGACTCCAAAGACGTTACCCTGCTGGGTCTGTCCAATGGCGGCAAGCAGGTCTATGTCATCAAGACCGGTTTGACCGGCGATGATTACCTGTACAGCTACAAGGCCAGCAACGGCGACAGCACCAGGCTGGGTCTCATCTCCAGCAGCAAGACCGTCCGCTTCAACCACAACCACAAGATGATTATGTTCGTGGGCGATGATGGCACTTACGTTGCCAAGAACGGCAAGAATGCCAAGCGCGTTGCCAGCATCGGTAACCTGGAGCTGATTACCACCAATTACTGCGTCAGCCTGAGCGATGTATCCGACGGCCGTACCCTGCCCGTCAAGAACCTGCTCAACCACGTTTATGCCAGCGGCAACAGCGTTTGGATGATTAAGAAGTCCTGGGAAAAGAGCATGATGCTGGTTGCTGGCGTATCCGAGGTTCAGCTTGACAAGAATGCCGAGTACATGTACTTCATGATTGGTGACGATGTTTACACCACCAAGATTGGCAAGCCCGACTCCAACAAGAAGCTGATTGCTGAGAATGTGGATGCTTTCATGGCTACCCCCAACCGCAAGTATGTCTACTTCGTGAAGAAGGGTCTGACCGGCAACACTCTGTACGCTGTCAACGGCAAGAGCGGTGGCAAAGCCAAGGTTGTTGACAGAGATATCAGCAGCATGGCTATGAACAAGGACGGCGAGCTGTTCTACATCGTGGATAATGACCTGTACGTCACCTCCGGCAAGAAGGAAGGCAAGAAGAAGATTTCCGATGTAGCCGGCCTGGCCATGAATGGCGACGGTGTTGTGATTGCCTGGGACGAGAGCAAAGAAAACTTCTACGTTTCCACCAACAACAAGAAGCCCAAGGAAGTCAGCGCATTCTAACTTTAATTCCAAATCAGAGCCAAAGCGCCATTCGGTGCTTTGGCTCTTTCTTTCGTGGACGGATGCATTCTCAGCAAAAACAAATTGACTTTTTATTGGGCGGATAATATAATAAGAATAGATATATAGAAAAGGAGGCTCCCCTATGGATAAGAAAATTATCACCATCAGCCGGGAATTCGGAAGCGGCGGTCGCACCATCGGACGGGAAGTTGCGAAGCTTTTGAACATTCCTTTCTACGATAAGGAGCTGGTCAACCAAATCGCTCTGGAATCCGGATTTGCGCCCACCTTCGTGGAAGAGCACGGCGAGCACTCCCCTACCCGCAACCGATTCGCCTATGCCTTCTCTCATCAAACCGTTCCGGGTATTATGAACGGAATGTCCACCGCGGATTTTCTCTGGAGCGTCCAGTGCAACGTCATCATGCAGTTGGCGGATAAGGGCCCCTGTGTCATCGTGGGACGCAATGCCGATTACATCCTGAAAGACAGAAAAAACGTGCTGAATGTGTTTATCCATGCGGATATGGATTTCCGTACTGACCGTATCGTACGGCTGTATGGCGAATCCGAAAAGAGCCCGGAGTCCCGCCTCCAGGAAAAGGACAAGCGCAGGAAGGTCAATTATCAGCACTACACCGGGCAGGTCTGGGGCATGGCAGAAAATTATGATTTGTGCCTAAACAGCGCTTCGCTCGGCATCGACAATTGCATCAATATTATCGCTAAAATGGCTCAAAAGTAAAAAACTCCCGTGGATTATTCCACGGGAGTTTCTTCACTCTTTTTCTGAGGAAGCTTAAAGCCAAAGGTGAGGGATGTGAGCCCCAGCAGGACGCACATTCCAGCCAAACTACACAGAATTTCCGGGCTTCGGAAATTACGAATCAGACAGGGCAATTCAAACGCCAGAATCCGAATAGCGGATATTAGGATCAAGAAAAAGCTGGCAATCTCCTTGCTGAGCCAACCGGCAGAGCAGGCGAAAATCAGACCGCCGCAGACCAAATATGCCAAAACGCCAAGAATCGTCCGCAGAATACTGCCGTAACCAAAGCACATCACAATCAGCAGCAGACACTCCAACGCACCGAGAATGCCGTAAACTCCCGGGGCATTGAACCGAAGTCCACGCAGCAAAACAATGGCTCCCAGCTCCAATAATCCGGGCAAAATCAGCCAGAACAGCACTTCACCAACGCCGGCATCGAAGAACCGTGCGAAACCGAAATAATAGACCATCCGAAACAGGAACGCGACACCGAAAAAAATACCGGCCGCAGAAACACCCTTGCCATCAAAATCCATCCGATAGCGTTTGATTTGATAGGCCATCACATAGCCCCCTTCCTTTGTTCCCCATTATACGTCATTTTTCAGGAAAACGCAACTATTTTATACGATTGCCGGCTCGCCGTCCGCAATGTGGATACTGACACCATTGACCTCCACATCCTCGTCGGCATTAATCAGAATATACTTCACGCCACCGATGACTCGGGTTTCAATCAAATCCGTCCGATCCGGCGCCACCTTGATGGAAACATCCGGAGTCTTGATTTCAAAACGGCGGTTGTCAATGATATTTTTGGGATGCAAATCCGCCTCAAAGCCGAACGCTTCGTCATAATCCACGCTGAATTTTGCCAAATGCGCGTCGGAAACACCACAGAAGCTTAAGACTTCCTTCACATCATCCTTGGCAAGCATCAGCGGCTCCGGCAGCTTGCTCTCCTTGTGGAGCTCAATGCGCTGGCAAATCTGGTCATGGACAGTCTGCACCAAATCCAGGCTGCAGTCCTCCTCCAATGTAGTAGTCAGCAAGGCCTCAAAAGTCTTTTTCTGCTCTGCCGCAGGTTTCGGAATCGGAGCATTAAAGACCGCCGCCACAAATTCCTCGTGGCTCAGCTTAGGACTGTGGGTATAGTAAAGCGCATTATAGATATTGGTCGCCCGATTATCAAAGGCCGGGAACAGGAATCCCAGTTCCGGAGCGGACACAATGTTCAGCATACCGCCATCGTGGAACTCCTTGGACTCGGGGATGTAGTGCAGGTTGGGCTTGGTCTGCTTCACCGGGCAGATGGCGCACAGCAGATAGGTATACACCTCGCCGGAAGCGTCGACCTGAATGGCATCATCCTTGCTTTTGAAGGGCACGTCGTAGCTGTCGCAGCCAATGAGAATCAGATAGCTGCTGTCCAGGCGGACGGTTTCGATGACCTTTTTGTAAAAAGCCGCACGAAGCTCCTCGTCCTTCAGCTTGCTCTGACGCAGTTCCATCAGCAACTTATGCTCGGGAGAATCCGCCACCTGGCTGGTCTTGAAGGTGATATCAATCAGATTCTTGCCAATAGATCCAGACAACGCACGACGCATTAGGTTAAAGTACTTTTCCGACTCATTTTCGGGCATAATTCCAGTGCTCTGGGAGAATTCTGAGATAATTTCCTGGTTATCATTCACATAGCAGCCGTAAATTGCCGTCATATTACTGCGGTCTCGGCGCACACGGCGCCGAATCTCGCCAATTTCCTTATTGTTCATTGTATCCTCGCAAAATGTAAAATTCGTGGCAGCGCCACCGGGTTATTATAGCACATTGTGCTCCCTTTTTCCATAAAAATTTTGGCGTGTCCGGTCGACACGCCAAAATTTTTAATCCCACAGACATTTCCAGTTCTTAACAAAATACTCCACACCGGAGTAAACCGTGGTCAGTACGATGATGGTCACCACCGTCCAACACAGCCAGACCTCCTGGGGGAAGCCCATCATAAAGCACAGGCCAACCATAGAGCAGACAGTTTTGACCTTACCGCTCCAACCAGCAGCAATAACCGTGCCCTTTCCAACAGCAACCAGACGCAGGCCGGTGACCGCAAATTCACGAGTCAGCACAATCATAAAGGCCCAAGCAGGGACCTGCCCCCACTCACAGAACATAGCCAGAGCAGCGATGGTCAACAATTTATCAGCCAACGGATCAAGGAACTTACCGAAATCGCTGACCTGGTTGCAGCGTCTCGCAATCTGACCGTCCACAAAGTCCGTCAGGCTTGCCAGAATGAACACACCCAGCGCCACCCACATCAGCCAGCCGGAGCCACCGGACAGGTACATCAAAACCATATAAACCGGAATGAATGCCACCCGAACCAGGGTGATCTTGCTCGCCAAAGTCATTATTCTACCTCCATCACATAGCCGGAGAGGTCGCCCTCCACCAAGCCGTCGATACAAACCGTCACAAAGCAGCCCTCGGAAAGATCCTCGTCGCAGGCAATCCATACCCGCCCGTCAATTTCCGGTGAGTCCGCATAAGTGCGGCCAAAATACTGTCCGAATTCCTCGTCGTAACCATCCACCAGCACGGCAAGCTGCCGTCCAATCATAGCTTCATTGTAATCATCCATGATTCTGGACTGGATGGTTTCCACCATCTGCGCCCGCTGCTGCGCAATTTCAAAATCGGGATGCTCCATCTCGGCAGCGGGAGTCCCCTCTTCCGGAGAGAATGGGAACGCACCCACGCGCTCCAGCCGCATTTCCTTCAGAAATTGGCACAGCTCCTCGAATTCTTCCTCGCCTTCCCCGGGCAATCCGGTGATGACGCTGGTGCGAAGCACCAAACCAGGGATTCTACTACGCAGCTTGGCGAACAGCTCCCTGAGGAATATGCCGTCGCCCCGCCGGTTCATAAGGGACAGAATCTTGCTGTTACAATGCTGGATGGGAATATCCAGATATTTCACGATCTTGGGCTCACTGGCGATGACATCTATCAGCGCATCGTCAATCTCATCGGGATACAAATAGTGAAGTCGAATCCACTCAAGCCCATCAATCTGACAAAGCTGGCGCAGGAGCTCCGGCAACAGCCGCTTGTGACCGGGCAAATCAGTGCCGTATCGGCTAGTATCCTGGGCCACCACAATGAGTTCCTTCACTCCGCCGGCAGCCAGGAGTCTCGCTTCATAAAGCACATCATCCATCTGGCGGCTACGGAACTTACCCCGCAGCGAAGGAATCACGCAGTAGGCGCAACGATTGTCGCAGCCCTCCGCAACTTTAATAAATGCATAATGCTCTGGGGTAGTCAAAATGCGCCCGGTTTCCAGTTCCGGTGCATCGATGGACCCGAAATCCGCCACTCCATTCCCCTCGAGCAGGGCATCGATTGCTTCCACCACCCGATGATAGCTGCCGGTGCCGAGAATACCGTCCACCTCGGGCAACTCCTCCAGAATCTGCTGCTGATACCGCTGGGAAAGACAGCCGGTAACCAAAATCCGACCGATAAGCCCCTGCTCTTTCAGCTGCGCCGCCATCAGTATGTAGTCGATGGCCTCGGATTTGGCAGAATCGATAAATCCGCAGGTGTTGATAATCACCACATCGCAGCCCTCGATACCCGCACAAACCTGATACCCCGCTTCCTGCACACGGTACATCATCCGCTCACAATCCACCTGGTTTTTTGCGCAGCCCAGGGAAATAAATCCAATATTCGCCATGTTATTCCTCCAGGAATTCATCTTGCTCAAGCTGACACAGAGCCTGCCGGATTTGACCATAGCCATGCCCCCGGCGCAGCAGTGCATCCACCGCCCGTTTCACAGCTCGCTCATCGGCATCCTCGTCCAGCCGCTGACGCAGGAAATCCAGAATCTTGTCAATCTGATCCGGATAATCCTCCAGCGCTTCCTCCCAATACTCCTTGGGAATCCGCTTTTCGTAAAGCGCCTGCTTTGCTCTGGCCAATCCATACCCCCGGGCAATGCAACGACTAACGACCTGCGCCGCCGTTTCCCGGTCATCCACCAGCTTCAGTTCCTCCATCCAAGCAACCGCTCCGGCGGCCTGAGCAGGGTCCTCCCCTTTTTGAATCAGCCGCTGGCGCAAATCCGCCTTGGACACATTGGATGCCGAAACAATGCGAACCGCCCGCATTTTTGCAGACATTTCGCCAGCGGCAATACGCAGGCGGGAGATTTCCTCCTCCTCCAACTCCTTGCCGGGATAGATTGCAAAATCCTCCACCGTCTGCCGATACAGCCGCATGGTAGTGCCATTTTCAAAGCGCAGAGCATATCTTCCAGCCCGGTCAGGCTTGGAAGCCAGATGCTCAATCCTCATCGTCAAAATCGTCGGCGCTCACAGCCACAGGGCGGTCAGCAGCCTTGGCGGTCTTGGGCTCCATGCCAGCTACCTTAGTCAGGTTGGCACGAACCTCAGCTTCCACCTTCGCCGCAATCTCGGGGTTGGCAATCAGGTAGTTCTTCACACTGTCCTTGCCCTGGCCAATGCGCTCATCGCCCATGGAGAACCAGCTGCCGCTCTTCTGGACGATATCCAGCTGAACCGCCAAATCCACCAATTCGCCCCACTTGCTGATACCCTGACCATAGTAAATGTCAAAATGTGCTTCCCGGAAAGGAGGTGCGACCTTATTCTTGACCACCTTGACACGGGTCTTGTTGCCAATAACATTGCCGCCTTCTTTGATAGATTCCACCTTACGAACGTCCAGACGCACGGAAGAATAAAACTTCAGCGCGTTACCGCCGGTAGTGGTTTCGGGGTTGCCGTACATCACACCAATCTTCATACGAAGCTGGTTGATGAAAATAACCACGCAATTGGTTTTGGAAATGTTGCCGGCCAACTTTCTCAGCGCCTGGGACATGAGCCGAGCTTGCAGACCCACGAAGGTATCGCCCATCTCACCCTCGATTTCCTGGCGGGGAGTCAGCGCTGCGACAGAGTCCACAACCACCGCATCCACAGCGCCGGAACGAACCAGCGCGTCGGTAATTTCCAGAGCCTGCTCGCCAGTATCGGGCTGGGAGACCAGCAGATTATCGGTATCCACGCCCAGCGCAGCGGCATACACGGGATCCAGGGCATGCTCAGCATCCACAAAGGCAACCTCGCCGCCCATCTTCTGGGCTTCCGCCAGAATGTGAAGCGCCAGAGTGGTCTTACCGGAGGATTCCGGTCCATAAATCTCAATAATACGCCCCTTGGGCACACCGCCGATACCCAGTGCAGCATCCAGTGCCAGGGAGCCGGTGGGAATGGCCTCCACGTTCATCTCGGGCTTGTCGCCCAGGCGCATGACTGCACCCTTACCAAAATTCTTGTCAATCTGAGCCAGCGCTGTCTGCAAGGCCTTCTTCTTATCCGATGCAGGAGCGGGGGCTTCGTAGGCTGCTTTTTTTGTCGCCATAACTTCATCCTCCTACCGTAATTGGGCCATAACTGCCCGTTCTCTATCATTAAAATCTCTGGAACGCACCAGAACTGTATAGCCGTTTTTCTCCAGCATAGCGCAGATTGCATCCCCCTGCCCCATGCCAAACTCGAAGCACAGATAGCCGCCTGGCTTCAGCGCCGATGTATAGTTGCGGATAATCGCCCGGTAGAAATCCAGACCGTCGGTGCCGCCGTGAAGTGCCAGGTGGGGCTCGTAATCCTTCACAGAGGAATCCAGTTCTTCCATCTCCTGGGTGGTTACATAGGGCGGATTGGACACAATCATGTCGTACTTACCCAAAAACGCAGAGGGTGCGCTGAGGGCATCGGTCTGAACGCAAATGACCCGGCTTGCCAACTCATTTCTCGCAATGTTCTTACGAGCCACCGCCAGAGCATCCTTGGAAATGTCCGCCAGGGTGACCTTGGCGTCCTTTACCCGGTTGGCAATCGCCAAACCAATGCAACCGGAACCGGTACATAGGTCCAGAATCCGGGGGTTCTGCTCCAAAAACAGGGCTTTCTTAATCGCCATTGACGTCACGGCACAAGTATCATCCCGGGGAATCAGCACATTTTTATCCACATAAAGCTTCAGACCGTAAAATTCCCACTCGCCCAGCACATAAGCCAATGGCTCTCCGGAGAGGATACGGCGAACCGCATCCTCCATCGCATCACAAACCTGCTCGCAAGCGTATTTTTCCCGATCCGCCAAAATCTCCTCGTTGGTTTTCCCTGACACATAGCACAGCAGATTCCGGGCCAGCAAGCTGGCGGTCTGCTGATCCTCCACCGCCATAAAGGAACGGCGGGCATCCAGATAGAGCTGAGAAAACTTCTTTACCAAAGATCCGTCCCCTCTTTCTCCGGCAGAACCGCCTCCACCGCAGCGATACCGACCTCAATCATTTCATCGTCGGGCTCGTTCGTAGTGAAATTCTGGAACCACAGGCCGGGAGCGGTAAGCATTCGGCTGAACCAATTGTCATGGCGGCCAACCCAGCGGTTAATCTCATAGGCAAAGGCCACCACCATGGGCAACATTGCCAGCTTGAAGCCAATCATAATCAGCCGATACAAGAATGTGCCGTGCATCAGGCTCAGCGCCGGCACAATCTCCAGCAACAGCGAGGATGCCACTGAGAAAATCAGAATGGACAGTACCATAACCACCAGCAGGAAGCTGGTGCCGCAGCGGGGATGCTTGCGGGTCATTTTGCGGACGTTTTCCACAGTCAGAGGCAACCCCGCCTCGTAACAGCGGATGGTTTTATGCTCTGCTCCATGGTAGGCAAATACCCGCTTCATTTCCTTCATTCTGGACACCAAAATCATATATCCGGCGAACAGAATCACACGAACCAGGCCCTCAAAGAGGTTCAGCAACAGGATGCTGTCAATCCAACGGTCGAAGAAGCTGCTGACCACCATGGGAAGCAGGAAAAACAGACCGATGGACATCAGCAGACCCATGGCCACAGCGATGCCGATGACCACCTTCTGGAATTTCTCATTGCCCAGCTTCTTTTCCAGCCATGCATCGAACTTGGAAGGCTCCTCCTGGTTTTCCTCGGGATTCAAATCAGCCGACTGCATCAGCGCCTTCACACCGGTGACCTGAGAATCAAAGAAGCCAATCACACCCCGAATCAACGGCCATTTCTTCACAGAACGCTCCTTGGGCAGCTTGCGGGGCTTCACATCCACCTTCAAGCCATCCTTGGTACGCAGGCAGATTGCATCCTTCTCGGGACCGCGCATCATAATACCCTCAATCAGCGCCTGACCGCCAATCATTGTTTTAAATTTTTCCTTGGGTTGTTCCTTGTTTTTCGCCATAACTTTTACCTTCTTTCGCCGTCACCGAGACAGCAAGTGCAACTTATTTTTCCCACTGGTAGCCGTAGCCCCACACGGTGGTGATAAAGGTCGGCTGGTTGGGATCATCCTCCAACTTGATGCGCAAGCGGCGGATGCTGGTATCGACAATTTTAATATCGCCATCATAGCTTTTGCCCCACACACCATAGAGAATGTCCTCCCGAGAAAGAGCTCTGCCCGGATTCTGCAGGAACAGCTTGACCATGGCATACTCCGCCAATGTCAAGCGAATTCGCTGACCGAGTTTTTCAAGGGTGTGGTTGCGGACGTTCAGAATGAACGGACCGCTGGACAGCAGCTCCGTCACCGACACACTCTGCCCCCGGATCCGACGCAGCACCGCATCCATCCTGGCACACAGCTCCGCCGAGGAAAAAGGCTTGGTTACATAGTCGTCACCGCCAGTCATCAGACCGGTGACCTTGTCCATCTCCTGATATCGGTCAACCAGCAGCAACAGCCCCATGGTCTTACTTTGCAGACGAATCTGGCGGCACAGTTCAAAGCCGTCCATATCCGGTACGGTAATATCCAGCACCGCTGCATCCACATCTTCATGCTCGGCAAGCAAATCCAGCGCCTGCTGCCCGTTGGTTGCCTCCAGCAGGTCATATCCCGCCCGGCGCAAATTATCCATCACAAAAGAACGAATGTAGTCTTCGTCCTCCAAAATCAGAATTTTCTTCACAGTGTCACCTCTTGGTGCTGACATGGGAGGCGCCGCCTCCATTCCAGATATTATATCACACTTTTCCCCAAAAGGAAAGCTATTTCAGCACAACATTTGCTTCGCCCAACACATTTTTCAGCTCAGAAAGCATCCGGCTGTCCAGGGTCGCCTGAGCACCACGCATTTTCCGGGTATCAGCAAAGAACACCTTGACCACATCCGTGCCGGGGAACATGTTGACGATGGAGCGAACCTTGCGGTAATTGGGATCGTGTTCACTCTCCACCTTCAGATACAGCGTGCCGCTGAAGCGTTGGGGTTCCGATTGCACCGGCACCTCCGGCAGTTCGGAGAAATCGGTGATAGGACGGGCCCGATTTATGATAATCTGAGGCTCCTTGTCATCCCGAAGGGACAGCCGTCCGGTGATGACTACCGGGGAATTCTCCTTCAGATAACCTCCATGCTGGCTCAGCACATTGGAAAAGGCCAGCATCTCGATGGCAGCGGTATCATCCTCCACAGTGACATAGGCCATCATGGAGTTATTGCGGGTCGTTTTCATTTTCACTTCCTGGACGATGCCGGCCACGGACACAATCTGCTCATCCTTCACCGGGCACTCCTCCCCCATCAGTACGCCGATGGGCAGGACGTGGGTGTTTTTCAGGTACTGGCGGTAATCGTCCATGGGGTGGCCGGAAAGATAGATGCCGGTGGTTTCCTTCTCCATGGTCATCAGCTCGCCTTTGGGACGCTCCGGCAGCTTGGGAATGGGAATGGTGGTGCTGTAGCAATCCTCCAGCATGGTGAACATGCCCATCTGTCCATCCAGATTATGCTTACGGGTATTCGATACGCAGTCCATCATGCTGTCGAACACCGCCAAAAGTTCGCTGCGATGGTGTCCGAAGCAGTCCATAGCGCCGCACTTGATGAAATTTTCCACCGCACGCTTATTCAGCTCGCCCTCGCCCATGCGCTGAAGAAAATCCTCCAGGGACTTGAAAGGACCATCCGCCCGCTTGGCAACGATGCCACGAATCAGACCTATGCCCACATTCTTCACTGCGCCCAGGCCAAACCGAATCGCATCTCCCTCTACGGTGAAGGAATCCTCAGAATGGTTGATGTCCGGCGGCAAAACCGGGATTCCCAGTTCCTTACACTCTGCGATGTACCCGGAAATCTTGGTTGCCGAATCCAACACCGAGGTCATCAGCGCCGCCATGTACTGCCGGGGATAATGGCACTTGAGATAGGCTGTCTGGTAGGACACCACAGCGTAGCACACAGCGTGGGCCTTATTAAAGGCATAGTTTGCAAAGTCTACAATTTCATCATAAATGGACTGGGCAACCGCCTCCGGTACACCATGACCGATGCAGCCGGTGATGCCCTGACCAGGGTCACCATAGACAAAGACCTTTCGCTCCGCCTCAATGACCTTCATCTTTTTCTTGGAAATGGCTCGGCGGATATTGTCCGCCTGTCCCATGGTATAGCCACCTAGGGAGCGAAAAATCTCAATAACCTGCTCCTGGTAGACGATACAACCATATGTAACCTTCAAAATAGGCTCCAGCAGGGGCGTTTTGTAGGTGATTTTCTTATGCCCCAGCTTATTGGCAATGAAGGTAGGAATAGAATCCATAGGACCCGGGCGATAGAGCGCCACGATAGCGGTCATATCTTCAATAGAAGCCGGGTGCATATTCACGCACACACCGGTAATGCCCGCCGATTCCAGCTGGAACACGCCCTGGGTTTTGCCCTCGGAGAGCATGGCGAAGGTGGCAGGATCGTCGTCCGGCACCTTGGAAATATCAAAATACGGATCAATGCGACGAATCTGCCGTTGGGCGTCTTCGATGACCGTCAGATTCCGCAAACCCAAAAAGTCCATCTTCAGCAGACCAAGCTCCTCGATGGTGGTCATGGTATACTGGGTGACGATGGTATCATCATTGCGGGAAAGAGGAACATAACTGCACACCGGGTCGGCGGTAATCACCACACCGGCAGCATGGGTGGAGGTGTTGCGGGGCATACCCTCCAGGGCCCGGGCAGTATCAATGAGGGTGCGAACACGCTCATCGGTATCGTACAGCTCCTTGAGCTTAGGGCTGGCCTCCAGCGCCTCTTTCAGGGTAATCTTTGGGGTGGAGGGAACCAGCTTTGCTACCACATCCGTTTCGGCATAGCTAAAATTCAGCGCCCGGCCCACGTCCCGGATAGCGCCCCTGGCGGCCATGGTGCCGAAGGTGGCAATCTGCGCCACATGGTCGGCACCGTACTTTTTCATGACGTAGTCAATGACCTCCGGACGACGCTCCTGGCAGAAATCCGTATCAAAATCGGGCATACTGACCCGCTCCGGGTTCAGAAATCTCTCAAAAATCAGGGCATACTTCATGGGGTCGACTTCCGTGATGTGCATGCAGTAGGCAACGATGGACGCCGCGCCGGAGCCACGTCCGGGTCCCACCGGAATGCCGTTCTCCTTAGCATAACGAATGAAATCCCAAACAATCAGATAGTAATTCACATAGCCCATTCGGCTGATGACGCCAATTTCGTACTCCAACCGCTCCAGATAGGACTCCGGCGGGTTGGCATAACGCTCCCGGAAGCCATCCATACAGATTTTGCGGAAGTATTCATCATTGGTGTAGCCCTCAGGCACCGGGAAGGAGGGCAAATGGTACTCGTTGAACACGAATTCCAGGTTACAGCGGTCGGCAATTTTGCCTGTATTTTCAAAGGCAGCATCACAATTCGGGAACAATTCCCGCAGTTCCTGCTCACTCTTGAGGTAGAATTCATCGGTGGAAAACCGCATCCGATTCTCATCGTCCACGGTCTTTCCGGTCTGGATGCACAGCAAAACATCCTGCATCTTGGCATCCTCTTTGCGCAGGTAATGGGCATCGTTTGTTACCACCAAGGGCAGTCCGGTTTCCCGGCCCAGGCGCATGACGCCCTGGTTCACAGGTTGCTGTTCAGGAATGCCATGGTCCTGCAATTCCAGATAGAAGTTGCCCTCGCCGAAGATTTCCGACATACGCAGAGCGTACTTCTTCGCCGACTCGTAATCTTCGTCCATCAGATACTGCGGAATAGCACCCGCCAAGCAGGCAGACAAGGCAATCAATCCCTCGTGGTGCCTCTCGAGCAATGCCAGATCCACCCGGGGCTTGCCATAAAAGCCGTTCAAAAAGGCTTCCGATACCATCAGGCAAAGGTTTTCGTACCCCTTCCGATTCTCGCACAACAGAACCAAGTGGTAGGGATCATTGTCGATGCCGTAGACCCGGTCCTCCATGCCCCGGCGGGCAACATAGACCTCGCAGCCGATAATAGGCTTGACCCCAGCTGCCTTGGCGGCTTTATAAAAATCAATACACCCGTACATAACGCCATGGTCAGTAATCGCAACCGCGGACTGCCCCAGCTCCTTAACCCGGTCCATGATGCCGGCAATACGACAGGCGCCGTCCAGGAGGCTGTATTCGGTATGTACATGAAGATGGGCAAAGCTCATGCCGTGGCCTCCTTTGCGGTTTGAATCAGTTTTTTCATGCGGTTGTTCATGGCGGGCTTAGAAATTGGGGGCTCCATCATCTGCGCCAGTTCCGACAATGACGCTTCCGGTGCCTGCTCCCGGGCAATTGCCGCAGAGCGCAGTTTGGGCGGTAGGTTCTCGAACAGTCCCTTTTCGTGCAGCGTACGAATGGCGCTGAGCTGCTCCTGGGCCGCTTCCACGACCTTGGAAAGGTTGGCATCATCGCAGTTACAACGGCGGTTGACCTTGTTGTTCAGCTCTTTTTCCAGCTTGGCTTCCAGAATACTCATGGCCGCAACCGGCGCACCCAAATAAGTCAGGCAATCGCAAATCAAATCACTCTGCTTAAGATAAAGCACCTGTGCCCCACCACGGGCAGCAGACTTAGGATAAAAACCCAGCACCTCCTCCATGAGGGCATAGGTCTGCCGTGCCACGGCCTGATGGGTGGTGGCAAGCTCCAGATGATAACCCTTCTCGGGATCAGTCACTGAGCCACCGGCTAAAAATGCGCCCCGCAGGAAGGAAGCCTTGCAGCAATCCTCCTCCAGCACCGGCAGATTGACATGCAGAGAAATCGTGTCCCGGTCAAAACCATAACAGCTCATGATAATATCGATTTTGTCCGAGTCATCGATTTGGAAAACCAGCTTGCCCGGAGATTCCAAGCTGGGAAAGCTGTCAAACTCCAAATCGAAGGCTTTTTTAAATAATTTGGGAAGATTATGACCAAATTCCCGGCTTTCGGTGATGATGCGGATTCCGTCATAACCGAAGCTGTTGCAGAACAAGGCGATACCAAAGCACTCCGCCAAGGCACAGCATTTTTTTACAGGAAACGCGCGGCAAAGCTCCGCCTTCACACCGCCGGAAAAGGACATGGTCATCATACTTCCTCCTTTCAAATCATCGCAGGATCAAACTGATCCTCGATGGGGTAATGCTCTGTGTCGTTATAGTGCCACCATTCTTTGCTATATCCCTTGAAACCGCATTCCACCATCACCTGCTCTAAAAGCCGTGCATTGATTGCAGCCTGGGCGGATACATCGGCATAATCCCGGTCAGCCTTGGCAGAGAAATCGTCAAAGCCAGTGGGCATTTCCAGCTGTTCCCCGGTGGTCAGGTCATAGAGCGTCAAGTCCACCGCCCTGCCCCGGCAATGATTCTGGTTGCCTACACCGGGCGGCGATACATAGGTGGGGTCTGGATACACTTCGAACAGCTTCGCTTGGGCATAAACCGGGCGAAACCCGTCCCAAATCAGAAGTCCATACCCCTGCTTTTCCAGCTTTTCCGCCACAGAAATCAGCTTTTTCACCGCGCCATACCGCAAATAAGCATCGGTAAAGTCATAAATTACTTGACCGGTGAAATTATCTGCGGTGGCATAAGCCAGCGAAATGCGGACATTGGGGACATAATCCGCAATGTTCACAAAGTCCGTATCCTGAGGTTCTGCCGGAGGCTGATAAGGCTCGGTCATCGGCTCGGTAACAGGCTCCGTAACTGAGGTAGACTCGGTAGTTGATGCCGTTATGGGCTGGGTAGGAAGAGTGGTCGCCTGGATTGCCGGCTGTGTGGCAAGAGGCTGGAATTGCTTCAGCTCCGGCACCCGTTGACATCCCAGCATCACCGCAACCAAAAGCAGCGCAACAAGGCTCAAAACCGCTTTTTTCATATCACCAGATGCGAACCTCCGGCTCCAGACGGATACCGGACTTTTCAAATACGATATCGGAAACCTGCTTCAACAGATTCTGAACATCCTCAGCTGTGGCATCGCCCAGGTTCACAGCAAAACCGGCATGCTTGGTTGAAATGGCCGCACCGCCCACCTGGTAGCCCTTCAATCCCGCCTGATCAATCAGTGCGGCGGCATAGCCGCCTACGGGGCGCTTGAAAGCTGAGCCCGCCGACGGCTTATCCAGAGGCTGGGACGCAGAGCGTTTTCCCATCAGTTCCTTCATCTTCTCCCGAATCTGTTCAGGAGCAATGGGAACCAGAGAAAAGGTGGCAGAAACCACAATGCCACCCCGGTCCTCCAGGGCGCTATGACGGTAGGAAAATTCCATTTCTTCGCGAGAGAACGTGGTTATTTCTCCATTTTGATCCATTACATCCACACATTTGCAGACCTGGCAAATTTCACCGCCGTAGGCGCCGGCATTCATGTAGACGCCGCCGCCAACCGTTCCGGGAATTCCGTGGGCAAACTCCAGCCCGGACAACCCCAAATTTGCCGCAAACAACGCCGCCCGCGTCATAGTCACACCGGCGGCCACGCGGATGGTCGTTTCGTCCAACTGCTCCATGCCGTCCAAACAATCCTTAAGGCAAATCACCAAGCCACGCATACCGGCATCCGGTGCCAGCACATTGGTACCTGCACCCAGAATAACCGGTTTACAGTCCAACAAAGCGGACATTTTCAGAATTTTCGACAGTTCAGCGGAGGTTTTGGGAAAGACCATGGCCTCTGCTCCTCCGCCGATGCGGAAGGAGGTGTGGCGGGACATGGGTTCATCAAAAAGCGTCACAATTTCAGGAAGGAATTCCGAAATTTTCTGTTGAAATACAGTTAATTCAGTCATAAACGCCTCCGGGTGTATAGTTGGTAACAGTATATCATATCCTCGTTCCAAATGCAATTATACCAGCGCGGATTTTTCTCATTTTTGCATAAAAAGGAACGCACCACAAAAGCGATGCGTTCCTAAAACTTATACCAGATAGTCCATGCTGACCCAACCGTTTTCTACACGACCCCAGCGCATTCCTTCGACCTCCACGACCTCGTAAACCAGGACCTTATCGCCCTCGTAATACTTGTCGACAATGTCATAATCGGTGCCGGCACCGGCTCGGACTCTCAGCGCCGATGCGGTAACGGTCATTTCCACAGGCTTGGGCGCGTCCACCGGGACCTCCACAGTTTCCAGCTGGACATAACTTCTCATGCAAATCCAACCCAACGCACAGCGTCCCCACAGGCGCCCATCCACCATCTTCTGTTCCAGAATCTCAACCCGGTCACCCTTGTACAGAACGCCGACCTTATCGCCGTCGGGGGTTTCCCGGACATTGAGGGATTCGGTTTTGATAATGGTTCCATAAATCTTGGTCACCGTTTCTGGCTCGGAAGGCTCAGTCGGCTCAGAAGGAACGGTGGGTTCCTCAGAAGGCTCGGAAGGCTCGGAGGGCTCGGAGGGCTCAGAGGGAGTGGACGGCACAACCGTTTCAGTCACTTCCTCCAGCTCAACGTAGCTTCTCATACAAATCCAGCCCAGGTCACAACGACCCCAAAGGCGGCCATCCACCATCTGCTGTTCCAGAATTTCCACCCGGTCGCCCTTATAAAGCACACCGACTTTGTCGCCATCGGGTGTGGCTCGCACAGTCAGCGAATTGGTCTTAATGACTGTACCGTATACCTTGGTAACCGTGGTGGGCACTTCGGGCACCTGAGGCTCATCAGGAACTTCTGGCTCAGAGGGTTCGGAGGGTTCGGAGGGTTCGGAGGGCTCGGAGGGCTCAGAGGGTTCGGAGGGCTCGCTGGGAGGCACAATTTCCTCCACAGTTTCCAGCTGGACATAACTGCGGGTACAAATCCACCCCAGTTCACAGCGCCCCCACATGCGACCATCCACCATCTTCTGCTCGAGGATTTCCACTCGGTCACCCTTATACAGGACGCCGACCTTGTTTCCATCGGGTACATCTCGGACATTTAAGGACTCGGTTTTCACGATGGTGCCATAAACCTTGGTCACAGTTTCAGGCTGAGTAACAGGAGGTTCCGTTACTGGAGGTTCCGTTACAGGAGGTTCCGTTACAGGAGGTTCCGTTACAGGAGGTTCCGTCGCGGGAGGTTCCGTTACAGGAGGTTCCGTTACAGGAGGTTCCGTTACAGGAGGTTCCGTCACGGGAGGTACAATTTCAGTAACGGTTTCCAGCTTCACATTGGATCTCAAGCAAATCCAACCCAAGTCACAACGTCCCCAAAGCCGGCCATTCACCGTCTTCTGCTCATAAATCTCCACCCGGTCGCCCCGGTAAAGCACACCGCAAAGCGCACCGTCGGGATTATCCCGGACATTCTGGGCATCAGTGTTAACAATGGTACCGAACACTTTGGTGATGACCTCCGGCTCAGAGGGCTCAGACGGCTCACTGGGAATCGTAGGCTCTACGCTGGGTTCGGTAATCTCTGGCTCAGTCGGCTCAGTGGTGGGCTCCGTCGTTTCGGGCGCAGGGGGCTCAGTACTGGGCTCGGTCGGCTCCGTAGTCGGTTCCGCAATTTCCGGCTCGGTGCTGGGTTCGGTAATTTCCGGCTCAGTGCTGGGTTCGGTAATTTCCGGCTCGGTGCTGGGTTCGGTAATTTCCGGCTCAGTGCTAGGCTCAGTAATTTCCGGCTCGGTGGGCTCGCTGGGTTCCAACAGGCTCATGTCAAAATCCGTGTATTTCAATGCAATCCAGCCGGATTTGATTTTGCCCCAAATATAGTCCTCACCCACAAAAACCTCCGTAATTTCCACCTTATCGTCCCGATATACAGCGTCCACGGAATCATAGGAAGTGCCGGGTTGCTCACGGACGTTGACAGACGAACCGGTCACTGTGACTGTAATGGGCAACTTCAAGCCGGGATTTAGAGGCTCAGTTATTTCCGGCTCGGTGGGGGTGGTCACAGGCTCAGAGGGCTCGGTCACCTCCGGTTCAGTGGTGGGAGGAACCGTGGTAGGAGGAACGTAGTTGGGATCCTCGGCCCAATGGGCATAGACGGTGGTATTGAGGGTACTCTCATCCAGGCGTGTCACCTGCTCACCGCCCTTGGGCTCGGTGAACCAGCCCAAGAACAAATAGCCCGTACGGCTGGCAACAGCCACAGGTTTGGCAGTCAAAGAAGCATCATAACCCTGGACATTATATGTACCGCCGCAGGCGCTGATTTTACCGCCCATGGGGTCGTAAATCACATAGCCGATATGTTCCGGAGCAGGACGCAGATACTGACCGGACAGGTACAGGCTGGCCTCCGCCAAACGGCGACGGACGTGACCCAGACTGCGGTTGCCGTTGGACATGGAATAGATGGTAAAAGCATAAATCAACTCATTACCGGTTGCACCGCCCACCAATGCCTTAATCAGCGTGGAACCCTTGTTCAGCCAGCTGCTGCCGCAGTTGAACACCAGGGATATAATGGCATCGAATTGATGCTGCTCATAGCTCAAGCGATGCTTGTCGATGAACTTATTGACCGCCGACTCGTAGGTGGCGACCGTCTTGCGCAGTTCCACCTCGCCCTCTTCCTCGGTCATGGGGGTCTTCATATACTTATCCACCAGTTCATCCGGGCAACGGGTGCCGTAACCGATGGTGTACTTCCCGTCGGTGTCCACATAGGGTTTTCCGGAGAAGCCCTCAAACCGTTTAATCAGGTCGATGCAGTCATCGCTGGCCTTCATATCGGAAACTGCCCGCGCAGGTGGCGCTACGGCAACAAAGCCAAACACCATCGCCAACACCAGGCACAAACACATCAGCCTTTTCTTCATGAGAAGATTCTCCTTTTTTCGCAATTTTTCATGTATACCATTATAGCAGATATTTCCCTTGTTTGCAACCGGTTTCCCAAATATTTTTGTAAACTTTACATGGTTCTTGCAGAAGAAAATGTTGGTTTCTTGTGTATTATTTGGAATATTTTCTTATTCTTTCCGGTTATTCGAAACAGATTATGTAAATCTACCCATTCGAATAAAAGTCGTTGCATTACACCATGCAGTGTGGTAAAATGAACAAAACTACGGAAGGAGATTTTCCATGGATAGCAAAAGTCGCATACTGGTCGCCATGAGCGGCGGCGTAGACAGCACCGTTGCGGCCAAACTGCTGCAAGAGCAGGGTGTTGATTGTGCCGGAGGCACCATGCTGCTGCACAGCCGGGAGCCTGGCGTCGCCCAGGATGCCGCCGCAGTATGCCGGCAAATGGAGATGGAATTTCACCTGCTGGATGCCCATGACGAATTCCGCCAGGCCGTAATGGAGCCTTTTGCCCAGTGCTACGAGGCAGGTCTGACCCCGAACCCCTGCATCGTGTGCAACAAACATCTGAAATTTGGATATTTTCTCGAAAAAGCGGAGCATATGGGATTCGACTTCATCGCCACCGGGCATTACGCTCAAATCGAAAAGCGTCAGGATGGGCGTCATTTATTAAAGAAAGCCGCCAACCAGGTCAAGGACCAAACCTACTTTTTATATACCCTGACTCAGCATCAGCTGGCCCACACTCTGTTTCCTCTGGGTGGACTATCTAAGGAAGAAGTGCGGCAGATTGCCCAAACACAAGGTTTGGTGAATGCCTCTAAGCGGGACAGCCAGGACATTTGCTTCATCCCCGACGGAGACTATCCGCATTTTCTGGAGGAATATCGGGATATGGCCTATAATCCCGGTGATTTTCTGGATTTGGAAGGAAATATTATTGGAAAACACAAGGGTGCTGTAGCATATACGCTTGGTCAACGAAAAGGGCTGGGTGTAGCTCTGGGGCAACCCGTTTACGTCTGCGGCAAGGACATGGAGCGCAATACCGTAACCCTGGGTCCCAATGAAGCGCTGATGCGGCGCTGTCTGCGAGCCGTAGACTGGAACTGGATATCCATCGACTCCCCTACCGCTCCCATTCGGGTTCTGGCAAAGACACGTTCCCGCATGATTGAGCAACCCGCAATGGTATACCCCGAGGACGGTGGCTACCGGGTGGAATTTGACGAACCTCAGCGGGCGATGACCCCCGGGCAAGCCGTGGTGCTTTACGACGGCAATATCGTCGTTGGCGGTGGCACAATTACTGAAATTTTGTAACAATAAAACCGGGGTTTTCACCCCGGTTTTTCACATCTTCACTTCCGGAAAATACTCCTGCACAAAGTCCACATGCTCCACCCGAAAGCTCATTCCGTTCAGATTTTCCAATCCGCCGGCATCGGTGGTGAAGCAGAAGGTCAACTTATAAGAATACAGCGCCTGATAATTGCGGTCGAACCGCTTATCCAGCTTACCGTATTTGCCGTCACCCAGCAACGGATGCCCGGCATGGGCAAATTGGGCACGAATCTGGTGGGTTCTTCCGGTAATCAGCTCGCATTCCACCAGCGATAGCCCGTTCCGGCTGGCGATGACCTTATAATTGGTCTGACAGCTTTTAGAACCGGGCTGAGGTGTGTCGCTAACAAAGACACGATTCTTTTTCGCATCCTTAAACAGGTACCCCCGCAGGCTCCCCTCTTTGGGCTTCGGGGTACCCTCCACAATAGCCAAATACCGCTTATCCAACTCCCGATCCTTAATCTTCTGATTCATGACCCGCAGTGCCTCGGCAGTTTTTGCCGCAATGACGATGCCGCCGGTGTTGCGATCAATCCGATTACACAGCGCCGGTGTGAAGGCATTTTCCTCCCGGGGGCGCCATTCCCGCTTTTGGTACAGGTAGGACTGAATGTGGTCAATGAGCGTGCGGCCATATTCTGCTCCGTCATGGGGATGGACAGCCAGACCGGGACGCTTGTCTACCAGCAGAATGTGCTCGTCTTCGTATACGATGATAAGCTTGGGGACGGCCACAGTGAGGTAGGCGTTGTCCTCCCGAGGCTTGTCGAAAAATTCGTCATTGATGTACAGCTGCAGTACATTGCCTTCGTTAAGGCGGGTGTCCCGCTCTGCCCGCTTGCCATCCAGCTTAATCCGCTTGATGCGGATATACTTCTGTGCCAGAGAGGCGGGGAGCAGGGGAACGGCCTTGGCAAGGAACCGGTCAAGCCGCTGGCCGGCATCGTTGGGGCCGATGATAAATTCTTTCATAATGGTAAGAGGTTCCGAAAGCGGACTGCCCTCAGTCCGCCAAAGGTGGAAGTGGTGTATATAGCGGCGGCTTGAGGGCAAGCCGCCCTACAGGGAATCATTTTCCCATGTTCTGTTCAAAGTGGCGGTTGATCTGCTCCGTAAATTCC
>JBGVDR010000096.1:0-8008 GCA_045119455.1 Faecousia sp. | reverse complement strand
CTCCCAAAGTTCAATAATACCCGTCAATTCTGGGATGAGTTCCGCCTTGACCAAAGGATTAACGACCGCGGCATGGCGATCGACCTTGATTTGGTTCACGCTGCGATCGAGCAGTGCAGCAGCACAAAAGACGATCTTGACCGCCGCATTGCGGAAATGACCGACGGGAAAATTACAAGTATAGGCCAGCGTGCTGAGATCCTGCAGTTCATCCGTGACCGTTACGCATACAATTTGCCGGATCTGCAAATGAGCACGATCAATAACCGCATTGCAGACCCGGATACGCCGGAGCCGGTGCGGGAGATTTTGATCAACCGCTTGAGCGGTGCAAAGACCAGTATTGCAAAATATAAGGTGCTGGCCAATGCCACAAACACGGATGGTCGCCTCCGCGGTTGCCTGCAGTTCTGCGGTGCATCGCGGACAGGGCGGTTCTCCGGCCGCATTTTTCAGCCGCAGAATTTACCGCGTGGCAGTCTTAAGCCGGAGGAGGTGGAGGTTGCGATCGACGCATTTAAATGTGGCATCGCGGGGGATCTGTATGAGGACTTGAACAGTGTCGCCAGCTCATGCCTACGCGGTGCGATCATAGCCCCTACAGGCAAAAAGCTGGTAGTTGCTGACTTGAGCAATATCGAGGGTCGCGTGCTTGCCTGGGCCGCGGGTGAGCGGTGGAAACTGCAGGCGTTCCGCGAGTACGACGCGGGAACGGGTCCCGATTTGTACAAAAAGACCTATGCCCGCACGTTCGGGACAACGCCGGAGGCGGTGGATAAAAAACAGCGGCAGATCGGCAAGGTTCTGGAGCTTGGTATGGGCTACGGCGGCGGTGCAAGCGCTTTTATCGCCTACGGTCAGGGGTTGAATCTTGACTTTTCGAGCGTTGCGGATAACGCCGAGCGGGCACTTGATCCGGCAATTCTTGAAAAGGCCGCGGCTAATTACCAATTTTTTATCGACCAGGGCCGTGATTTATCTCATATAAATAAACGATGGTTTATTGCGATTGAGGCGGTAAAAATAGCCTGGAGATCTGCAAACAAAGAGATCGTTTCACTCTGGGACCGCCTGGCGGTTGCGGCGTGCAGTGTGCTGAGAGGTGAGACCCGCAGCCAGAAGATCGGCCCGGTGGTCATAGATAGAGAATCCGGATATCTGCGCGTAAGGTTGCCTAGCGGCCGTTATATGTGTTATCCGGCGGCCATTGCACTGACTGATCGAACACTTAAGTATTTTGGAGCCAATCAAATTACAAAAAAGTGGGGGTACATCGAGACTTACGGCGGCAAAATAACTGAAAACACGATCCAGGCGATCGCCCGCGACGTGCTGGTATCCAGTATGCAGCCGGCGGAGGATGCAGGTTACAAGGTTGTCCTATCTGTGCATGACGAGTTGATCACGGAAACAGAGGACAGTCCGGCGTATACTGAAAAAGGCCTCGCAAAGATTATGAGCACGGCGCCGATATGGGCCGAGGGGTTACCGCTGAGCGCCGCAGGGTTTGAAGGTTACAGATACAGAAAGGATTAATACAGATGCTAGATTTAACAGTTTTTAATTTACCGCGCGGGCTGGTCGCGCTTAACGGGTACCGGCCAAAAGTGAGTCTTAATGCTCAGTTTGAGGGAATGACCACTTATTTGACGTTATCCGTGGAGTTCTACAAAGATCCGCATTTTGACAGTTACGCGGTACCGCGGATAGACATAGATTTTACCGTAACGGATACGGGAGAACCGGAGGGCGTGAGCATTGTGAGCGAGGGTGCACGTTTCAGCAATGTGCTTGGGGCACAGAATCAAAAAGATCTACTGGGCGTCTACCTCCGGATCAAGCAGTATTTTTACATTCTGGGAATTGATGAGAGGAAAGTATGACTGAAAGCAAAATAGAACAGATTATACGGGATGTCAGCTTTGCAGCGCAGTGTGCTGAAATGGCCCTCCAGAGCGTTAAGTCCGCTGGGTATGACCGCGATCTGCTGGGTTTTCCCGAGGCACAGGAGTTATCCGAGGTTAATTACCGGCTTGATTATTTGTCGGAAGATCTTAAAAATCTTGCGGAAAAGCTGAAAGCGGCGCACATGACCGGAGGTGTATGAGTATGAAGGTAGTCTACAAAGGTAAAAAATACGACTCTCTCCAGCTAATATGCGACCTCCGGGGCATAAATCCGGATAGAGTTTATGCAGCCAGGCGCCGCCTGCATCTATCGCTGGAGGAGGCTATCGATTATGCGTGTAGCCACCGGCGTAAAAGCTGGGCCGACCATTTAGGAAACGCTTTTATTTCCCTTCGGGAAATGGCCGACTTTTATCGGCTCCCTTTGAACGTTATCCACATGCGCTTAGAGCGTCGCTGGAACTTAAAAAAGGCGCTTACCACTCCCGTCGGGAAGCCTAGAGGGCATAAGTCTGCTCACAATTTGAGGAGGGGCGATTAATGACTGTAATTTTTGACTGGAAAGACAAGCGCGCGAGGCTTGAGTGCCTGGCTGATTCCATCCATGATTTTAGGTTGTGTCTGGTTCGCGATGTTGCGCCTAGTTTCCCGGAATTTGCCGAGGAGCTTGCGGCAGTCGAGGCCGATCTAACCGCGGTAGCGGATAAGCTCTATGAGATTATGATGCGTTCAATGGATGAGGAGGGAGGCGGAAATGGAAGTTAATATTTTTGACTGGAAGGATAAGCGCGCTATGCTTGAGAGTTTAGCAAAATCAATTTTTAAGGACCGCACGTTTCTAGTGCGTGATGTCGGGCCTAAATTCCCTGAATACACTAAGGAACTTGCGGCAGTCGAGGCCGATCTAATGGCGGTAGCGGATAAGCTCTATGAGATTATGATGCGCTCTATAGATGAGGAGGGGTCCGGCGATGAATAAAAATAATGAGTCATGGTATTGGCATAATTTGAGCGTTGCCACGGCGCTGATCCTGCTCGTTGCTATGATCGCGCTGTGCAGTCTGCTTGCACCGGACCAGCCGAAAAAAGCGACCGTGTACCAGAATGACAATCTAACAATTCAGTGCATCGAGAAAAAAGCCGGAGCATGTGAAAGGGGTAACAATTAAGGATAAAGGGGTTAAAAATGACAGAAAATAATAATCGTGATTTTGGTCCGCATGACAGTATGAGCTGGAACACCAGTTCACTTGCTTGGGTTTTTGCGGCGAACTCAAAAGCAGCACTTGACGATCCGGAGCGCCGTGTGCACGGTTACCTCCGTGATGTTATCCGCATCGAGGGAACAGAGCGCCCGTACATAGTCCGTCCGCGCGGTAAAAGCAGTAAAGCAGATCAGGCTTTTGCATGGGTGAGGGAGGCAGAGCTATGAAGAATAAGCTAACTGATCTTAATGACCATTTATTCATGCAGCTTGAGCGGCTGAACGATGAGAGTTTGACCGGTGCGGAGTTAGAGCAGGAGTGTACCCGCGCCCGTGCAATGGCTGATATTGCGACACACATCATAGCCAACGCAAACACTCAGATCGCCGCAGCTAAGACTTATGCGGAGTATTATCGCACGTCGGCCGATAAGGGGGTTGTAGGAATTAAAGAACTGGTGATCAAGGATGACTAAGCTCACGCCGGAGCAGATAGCCTGGCTGCGGGAGCACGCTCCGGGTACGCCCTTTGCGCAGTTGACCGATGAATTTAACCGCGTTTTTAATCAGTCGCGCAGTCGGGCGGCGATCGTATCCGCATGTTTTTACCGCAAGATCGGTAACGGCCTGAGCGGTGAAGGCCTGCCGGATAAGGGCAAAAAGTACCGCTTTAAACCGGGTCACACGCCAGTGAATAAGGGTGTTAAGGGTTATGTGACCGACGATCCGCAAAAGCTGGCAAACATGCAAAAAACGCAGTTCAAAAAAGGCCGGCAGGCGGCAAACTATTTGCTGGTAGGGTCGATCCGCTATACGCCCAAAAGCGGATGCCTGATTAAGGTTCAGGATACCGGGCCATATAACGCCCGCTGGAAATCGGCGGGGCGGTTTCTGTGGAACAAGCATCACCCGGATGATCCGGTGCAGAAAACCGACCGGATCATATACGCTGACGGCGATCCGCAGAACCTTGACCGGGATAACCTAATAAAGTTAAGCGGTGCCGAGTATGTCGCATATACGAATTTACGCGGGGAACTGATAGAAAAAGGGAATGTCGATCCGGATGCCCTGCAAGCTGTTATCACGCTCGCAAAGATCCGGAGCCGGCTAAGAGAGAAGAGGAAAAATAAGGGGTAAAAATGGAGTTAGATAAAAGATTTAAGGTTTTACCGTTTTGCTGTCTTAGCGCTGAAAAGTGCGATAAGTATATTGGCCAAAAAGGGTATTTTTCAAACAATATAGCTCTTTTCAAAAATATAGACTTATGTATAGATGGAACTTTAGAAGCAGTTCACGGTGATGAAGCCGAATCGTTTGAAATGAGGGATAATCGAAAATTTTATAGATATAGATATTTTATTCCGGAGAGTTTGGTTAAACCAAAAGAAAAGCAGTACCGGCCATATACCTTTATGGAATTTTCCGACAAATTCACCGTCGGACAGCCGATTAAATTCAGACAAAAGGGCGCCGTAGGTTGGGAGCGGTATTTAGTTTTGAGTGGTTACCAGCATGAGCAACACGAAGGCCGGACAGTTACATATATTTACATAGGGCCTCAGGACTACACCCTTGACGCTTTATTTAACGATTATGAATGGCAGGAGCATTACACAGAAGATTTTATACCATTTGGAGTAGAAGAGGAAAAGTAGGGGATTTGATAGCGTGATCACACTTAAAAACTACAAAGACCATAAGCCTAAAAAGATCACTTTTATGGGCGTAAACTGGCAGGATGACATGGTACTACTGGACGAAATTATAAGAGATGAAACGCCGGAAGATAAGGCGGCGGCCATTATGGCCAAGTACGCCGATCGCGAGTTCTATATGCTCGAGATTGAGAATTATAAGGATGAGTTGGAATATGTATTTTTTATTAGAGTGTAGGAGGAAAAATGACATTTGATGATTTACAGGTTAGTGACCTTGCGTGGATCCGCGCGATTGCCGGATTGACTCAGGCCCAGGCGGCTGAGAGACTGGGGATAAGCAAAAGCCATTACGCGGGCATAGAGGCCGGCAGCTATACCGGCGGCAAAGTTATGCTCAATGTTGGCAAGCTGTTGAATGAGGATCAGATCAATAGGGCGATCTCGGTGCTGCAGTTCATACGTTTCATAAAAAATATTTGAGCGTATTCGCATTTTTTGTTAAAAAATACTTGCATTTTGAACGAAAAATTACATAATTATAATTTAACGAGGGGGCAAAGGCCCCTAAATGTGAGTGGGGGTAACAAATGAAATATTACACCGTTGAAACCCGCGCAGTATCGATCGATCCTAACCGGAACTATACTGCTATGGAAAGATGCTTAAGTTATACAAGCAGCGTAAGGACGGGAAATGACGCCTGAGGGGGCACTGAGCGACCGTCTTAAGCGGCGGATAAAAGCCGCGGGTGGTCAATACCGCAAGATTGAATGGAGCGCACATCACGGCGCTCCGGACCTGCTGATCATGATCGGCGGGCGTCATTTTTTTATTGAAATGAAGGCGCCGGGGAAAAAGCCCGAGCGGCACCAGCTGCACGAGCATGAGATCATGAGGACAATAGGCGGCTGTGACGTAAGGGTAATCGACAGCGCCGAGGCGGTGGAGGAATTTATAAAAGATGTTTGTCCCTAGAGAGTACCAGAAAAATATAATCAATCACATAATTGAGCATAAGCGGTGCTGCGTTTTTGCCGGTATGGGTATGGGAAAAACGGCGAGCACGCTTTTTGCCGTGAGCGCCTTGAAAGCGATAGGCGAGGTTAAAAAGGTCCTTGTCCTGGCGCCGCTGAGAGTAGCCTCCAGCACGTGGCCGGATGAGGTGCAGAAGTGGGCCGCAGATCTCAATCTTACCATAAGCCCGATAACCGGCACGCCGGCGCAGCGCGAGGCGGCGCTTAAGCGTAACTGCGATATTTACACTATCAATTATGAGGGGCTACCGTGGTTCACTGAGCGGGTACTCAATCAATGGCCCTTTGACATGATCGTGGCGGATGAGAGCACCCGCCTAAAATCATTCCGGCTTAAGGGCGGCAGCAAAAGGGCTAAAATGCTCTATAGGTGCGCCTGCAAGTGCAAGCGGTTTGTAAACCTTACCGGAACTCCGGCGCCTAACGGCCTTATAGACCTTTGGGGGCAGATGTTTTTCATTGACCGCGGCGAGCGGCTGGAAAAGACCTTTACAGCCTTTACAGGCAAGTATTTTGACCAAAAAAGAGTAGGGTCTTCGGTTTTCGCAGTTAAATACATACCGTGCGAATTTGCGCCGCGGAAAATTAACGAAC
The DNA here is from genome assembly GCA_045119455.1 of Faecousia sp. GTDB lineage: Bacteria > Bacillota > Clostridia > Oscillospirales > Oscillospiraceae > Faecousia. The sequence goes on along the minus strand of JBGVDR010000096.1, from coordinate 1,608 downwards.
GGCTGAAAGATGTTTGTATATCGGTGCAGCCGGAGGATTATTTCAATATTGAGCAACCTATAATAAACGACGTTGTTGTACATTTACCACCGGAGGCCCGGCGCATTTATACCGAATTGGAGCGGGATATGTTCACAGAATTGCAGGACGGCGAGGAAATCGACGCAGTGAACGCGGCGGCCCTTACAATGAAATGCTTGCAGGTGGCCTCCGGTGCGCTCTACACGTCACCGGATAACAAAGCCTATAGGGTTGTTCATACTGAGAAGATCGCGGCTCTGGAGTCAATCATAGAGGAAGCAGCGGGGGCTCCGGTACTCGTTGCCTATCAGTTTGTATCCGACGCTAAGAGGATCCTGGCGTCAATTAAAGGCGCCCGATTAATGGATAAAGATCCGCAAACTTTGCGGGACTGGAACGCGGGCAAAATTCCGGTGCTTTTAGCACATCCGGCCAGCGCCGGTCACGGGTTAAACATGCAGGACGGTGGCAACATTCTTGTTAACTTTTCTCACGGCTGGAATCTTGAGCATTATCTGCAGATAATTGAGCGTATCGGTCCGGTGCGCCAGGCGCAAAGCGGTCACCCGCGGCCCGTTTTCATTTATAATATCATCGCCGAGGGTACACTCGATCGCGCGGTAATCGCCCGCAGATCGAGCAAAAAAGAGGTCCAGGATGTCCTGCTGGAGGAATTAAAGCGCAGAAAGGAGGCCGGCATTGAGATTTAAACTTGAAGAATGGCTGGCGAACTACAAGCCGCGTGTTGTGGGCACCAACAGGGTCACAAAGAAAAATAACGTTAAGGCGCTCCGGGTGAGTATCGGCAAGGCCCGCGCCGTCGCAACGAAATTCAGGGAGGGTAACCGGAACCTGGGGCACTGTGTACCGATAACAGATCCCGATACCGGGGAGACTTATCCGACGCGCAAGGCTTTTTGTGAGGCGAACGGCATCACAATATCGGCGTTCGATTATTCTATGCGGATATGTAACGGGGACCTTACCGCTGCAATCCGGCGGATGAAAACACCGCCGGAGCAGAGAGAACGCCAGCCGTCACACGGGATCCCTCCGGTTGTCAATCCGGCAACCGGCAGGCACTGCAGCACCTGGGTGGAGATCGCCGGGGTTTACCGGATCCCGGTATCGACGATCTACCGGAGGAGAGCCCGCGGGAGGCCGCTGAGCGAGGTCCTGACCGTTGGAAGGGTTAAGCACAATATCATGGATCATGTTAAGGAAGGTAAAAAATGAATATATATGCGTGTTTTTGCGACGTCGGTCACCGTGCAGACGGCGTTTATGTGGCAAAATCTAGGAAGCTGAAAGGCTGGGGGATCGTATTCTGCAAAAGAGACTTCGAGATCACAAAGCAGTACACATATAACGGCGTGTACTATGATGACTTCGAGGGTGAAAATTATCAAAAAATTGTAAACATATTGCAAACTGAGGACTGGGAGATCCTGGCGAGTGATAGATCTTAAGCTGGCGGCCGCCGTGGCCGCTTTTACGGGTGTGGCCCTGCTGACAGTTAACTGGTATTTTTACAGTAAAGGCTATCACGCCGCTGAGTCCAAACTCATGCAGGAAATGGCCGATCTG
>JBGVDR010000095.1:0-53839 GCA_045119455.1 Faecousia sp. | reverse complement strand
ATCCTGGCTGAGGTTGGTATTGAGTACGGTACCTACCTTTGGGATCCCCAATTCAAGGGCCTGGACGATTATGTCTGGCACTGCCGCAAACAAGGAACTCTATGACATCTAAGAAAGGGTGGAACCGTGCGATACGGTTTCCACTCTTTTTTTGTACGCATTTTCAAAAATTATGAGTATAACCGTTGCGAATACTCATTCTCAACGGTGTAATACAACAGAAACAATAATTAGGAGGATTCACTATGTTAATCGCAATTGACCACGGTAACCATGCTTGCAAGAGCGTCCACTTCAACTTCGTCTCCGGTTTGGCACAGCACTCCGTGCGGCCGCCTATGGCAGATGAGGTGCTGGAGTACAACGGAGAGTTCTGGACTTTGTCTGGACAGCGGCTTCCTTACCGCAGGGACAAGACCCGGGATGAAAGTTTCTTCATTCTGACGCTGTTTGCCATTGCTAAGGAACTGGCCTTTGCCGGCCCGCTGCCTTCTGCAGAAAAGATCGATCTGGCAGTTGGCTTGCCCCCGGAGCACTACGGTCTGCTGAAGGATAAGTTCCGGGACTACTTCAAGCGCAACCAGTCCGTTCAGTTCATCTACAACGACAAACCGATCACCATTATGATCCGTGATGTGTTTGTCTATCCTCAGGCCTTCGCAGCCATTGCTCCCCAGAAGAGTCAGCTGAAGCACCACCTGCGTCTGTTCTTGGTGGATATCGGCGGCTATACCACCGACGTACTGCTTCTGCGCCAGGGTAAGCCTGACATGCAGTTCTGCCGTAGCCTGGAGACCGGTGTGATCACAATGAACAATGATATTATCCGCCGGGTTGGTGCCCTGCATGATATGCAGATCGAGGATGAGCACATCAGCGCGGTTCTGGCCGGCAAGGAAACCATCCTGCCGGAGGAGGTAAAGGATACCATCCGAAAGTCCGCAGAACAGCACGCTATCAATATCCTGAATCAGCTCCGTGAGCTGAAGGTAGACCTGCGTTCCAACCCTGCTGTGTTCATCGGCGGTGGCAGCGCACTGTTCCGGGATTACCTGGAGAAGTCTCCTTTGGTGGCATCCGCAACCTTCGTGGAGAGCGTCAATGCAAATGCCATCGGTTACCATGCTATGGCGGAAGGCCAGCTCTCCCTGCAGAGAGCATAAAGAAAGCTGGGGTGAGTAACGATGATAAAGGATGGAAAATACCGTTACACCCTCCAGTTTGGTATGGAATCCGTAGAAGAGCAACGAGCCGGTGAGCTCCTGGAGAATATGGGCAATAAGAAAAGTCCGGTGATCGTTGCTGCCCTCAATGAATATCTCGACAGGCATCCGGAACTCTTGTCCGGCAAGGCGGTCATTCAGTATAGACTCAGTACACTGCCACCTGAGCAACTGAAGGAAACGATCCGTCAGTTGATTGAAGAGCGCCTTGGCTCCGGTGTCCCGGTCCAGCCACAGACCGGGGACACTTCGGAGGGTCCGAAGCAAGTCAGCAGCGATATTCTCGATATGCTGAGCGATCTGGATTGTTTCTCGTAATTCGAAATATTGAATCCCAGGACCTAGCTGCATGGTCCTGGGATCTTTTTGTGTGCATTTTTAGGCTTTCCTAAGAATCGTCTGTCCTCACTTGCAACAGACAATTTTTTTACGGAGTCGACACCCTTCGTGGGATTTTTCACTTCCTTTTTTCTATAAAAAGAGTGTACGTGTGACATTTGAGGCATACCTCTTTGTCAAAACTTGTTTTTTATAGTAAAATAGGGATGGTGATTTAATGACAAAAAGCACTCTGATTAAATATCAAATGAGTGCTGAGGGGTCAAGCTAAGGCCCTCTGCCATGCACTCAACCAACTGAATAATAAGCATATTTTTTTCGCTCAAAATACGGGTGGAAAAAGTAAGCGTGTCTTTCTAAACATTTTTGACGCACAGTGTTGTATTAGTCTAACACTGTGCGTTTTACTTTTCGACATAATTCGATGTCGTGGGCCTCCGTTCGACATTTGATTTCACAAATCAAATCGAACTGGAGGAATAACCATGACATTGAAGAAAATTAATACAATTGACCCGGAACGGGATGTGCTTAGAGCACGTTTTACCGTGTGGATGGATACAACACTCGCAAGAGCAAGCGCAAGATACCGAGAGCAAATGAAAGATGAACTCGAGGAGGAAAGCAAAATGATTTCTTTGGAAAGTTTCTCTCCGGATTTCTTTGCTGACCCCTGTGATCATTATGCCAATATTATGACTGGTCGGGATTTTGATTTTGAAGAGGAACGTCTGGCAAACGCTTTTTCGGAATTATCACTTATGCGCAAAGAGGTTCTTCGGTTAATGTTTGTAGAAGGCTTGAATTCCCGAGAAATTGCATCTGTGTTGCATTGCTCGGAAGCTTTCGTGAGGGTGCAAAAACAGCGGGCTCTTGGAAAACTTCGGGAGAAGCTCATTAAGAAAGACGAAGGTGCACATGAAAAATGATTCTTTTGAATACATACTACGTTGTGCAATGGACGGAAATGACTTCGCACTAGAGGAGATTTTTGAGATGTATGAACCCCTTATATACAAGTATTCTTGCATAAAGGGAAAATATGACGCAGATCTACATCAGCAATTATTGCTTCATATTGCTCTGAATATCCACAAATTCCCCTTGTAAAGATGGCGCCCGCAGAACTTCTGCGGGCGCCAAGCTTCTAATGCAAAAATTTTTCTGTTATTTTTTCGGAATTGATACGTTTTTGTGTTTTGCTTGCCTCCTTATGGTGTGAAGGGCACTCCCCGTGCTGCGCACCTTGAAAACAGAATATCTACCAGTCCGGTACATCCCTTTGTTGAGGAGCGGCTATCCGTCTGTTCGTCTAGCAGAACCAGGAGCACTGATATGCAGGTGGCAACTGCATAACGCGAGGATCCAGCAGAGGCATAATGGTACTTCCGTAATTCGCGGCCCGGCCACAATGAAGGCGGGGAGATGAGATTTCTATGGACCTGTTCGCCGCAGGCACCGGCTGGATCATTCTACTATACATTATAATATTATACTATTATTGCACGCCCAAAAGAACGGAGGTGTCTGTATGGGTTATTTGCACAAAGAGCCTAAAGAATCAAAGCAATACGTAAAAAAGTTCATCCGCTATAAAGAAGGTGCGGAGAAGTATAGTCTGGGAATGACGAAATTCAGAGCATTAGCAAAGGAAGCGCAAGCCGTTTATAAGGTAGATGGAATTGCATTGGTAAACTGTGAAATATTTGAAAAATACTTGGAAACATTTAGAGAATGTTAACTTTTGAAATAAATAAGTTGAAAATATCAGGATTTCTGGCACGAAGGCTTGACATTCTGTCTTACAATAAGTATAATGTAATCAGTGTGGAGGTAGATACACAATGAAGACTGGACGGCCTAAAGAAGAAAACGCAAAACGTAAGACAATTACGATCCGTTTGTCAGAAGACCTGTACAATAGAATCATTAAGTATGCTGCCGAGCACAAACTGTCTAAGACAGACGTTGCCCTGCAAAGCTTGGATAAGTTTTTGCCCAAGGAAAAGTAAGTGCTATGGAATCCTTCTTTACCCATCATAAAGGAGGAAGATTACATGGCAAAATCGCGCAAGGACGACCGTGGTAGAGCACTACGGAAGGGAGAAGTTCAAAGAGCTTCGGACAAGCGTTATATGTACACTTATACCGACCCGCTTGGGCGACGTAAGTTCATATACGCAAATGATTTGACAGAGCTTCGTGAAAAGGAAAAGAAACTCGTAAGAGATCAATTGGATGGCTTGGATCTGTACGCGGCCGGCAAGGCTACGGTTAATGATACATTTGACCGGTATCTTTCCACCAAGTTTCAGCTGAGAGAAACTACTCGCAGTAATTACATTTATATGTATGACAAATATGTCAGAGAAACTTTTGGCAGAAAGAAGATCGCAGAAATCAAGTATTCGGATGTTCTACAGTTTTATCTTTATCTGCTGAACGAAGAGGGACTGGCACTTAGTACGCTGGATAACATTAACACTCTGCTGCATCCGACATTTCAGCTGGCCGTTCGTGATGAGGTAATTCGCAAGAATCCATCCGACGGTGTTATGAAGGAGATTTCCAAAGAAACGGATAAAACCCGAGGAATTCGCAGGGCGCTGACATTGGATCAGCAGCGTGCATTTATGAATTACATAGCCGATCATCCGGTATATTACCATTGGTGGCCGATGTTCACGATACTGCTTGGTACCGGTTGCCGAATTGGTGAGGCATTGGGATTGCGTTGGGAAGATCTTGATTTTGAAAACAGGATCATCAATATCAATCACAGTATAGTCTACTACCCGGTCGGTGATTCCCGAAACTCTGTACAGAAAATATCAAAGCCGAAGACAGAAGCTGGCATTCGAACAATCCCTATGCTTGACACGGTGTACGATGCTTTCATGATGGAACGCGAGGAACAGGAAGAAACTGGCTTCAACCAGACCGTAATTGATGGCATGAGTGGATTCGTCTTCATCAATAAGTACGGCGGCGTGCCCAATCCGCAGGCCATTAACCGGACGATTAAGCGAATCTCCCATAGCTATAATTCTGAGGAGGTAGTAAAAGCCAAAAAAGAAAGGCGAGAGCCAATCATTATTCCTGATTTCTCCTGTCACCATCTTAGGCATACATTTTGCACCAGGCTTTGTGAACATGAAAGTAATTTGAAAGTGATTCAGGCAATTATGGGCCATCGAAATATTGAGACTACGATGGACGTTTATGCCGAGGCAACGGATCGCAAGAAGCAGCAAACCTTTGATAACCTGTCTAAACTGGATATTTTCTAAGAAGGGTCCTCAGTAAGCGGATCTGACAACAAATATCCTGTATCTACAACAAGTTGACAACAAAGTATTGATTTTCCCCGATGTGATATGATACAATATGACAAAGGGGAAAATCTCCCGAATCCCTAGTATGATGCGATATGATACGATATGATATGTTGAGGCTGTGTTTCCCAACGATGAAGCCTCTGGATTGATATAATTTACACCCTATGACCGTCGAAAGTCATAGGGTGTTTTTTGCTATTATATGTTCGTAATCCAGCGCTGGGCCCATGTGAACAGGATTTCGGAAAAAAGCTGAAAATCAACATGTTCGCCGTTTTTCAAAGCCAGAAAACTTGCTACAATCGCTTGCTCTTCGGGGGAAACAACCTCCAGCAGTTCGTTCTGATGACGTATGTAGCGCCCGGTCTGTCGGTAGCAAATGGCCTGCACAACGAAGGAGGCGGATTTGTACAAATTTTTTAGGACGTGCTCACTTTTTTCGTACAGCAGATTATGCACACAGCCATGGTAGATGCTGCAAGCTCCCAGCAAAATGGCACGCTGCACGGCTGTTTCATCAAGCTGGGGCAGCAGCGCGCTCAAACTGCCCCGAAGGGGTGTTGTATCGTGATAGAGTTGGAACAGGTCAGCGGCATCCCAACACAGGATTTCTGCCTTGCCGGAAAGGAATCCGCAAATCAACTCCCGGTGGGGGAGGGTGTCCAGCATGGTGTTGTAGTCATGAATATCGGCAGGAGATAAACTGTCTAAGATGACAACCATATCGATGTCACTGGTTTCGGTGGCTTCGCCCCGACCATAGCTGCCCTGCAAGCCTACAAACCAGACCCGAGAACCAAATATGTCCTCCAGAGCCCGCAAAAACGTTTCTGTCCAACTGCTGATATTCAGCATATTTTTCACCTCGATACTTTCTGATTGGGTTATTATAGCATACCGAAATGAAGATTGCAATGCACTTAGAAAATGTCAAATTCCCTCTTTATAGCCATGGATTTCCCCTTTACAACAGGACAAATAATCCGTATAATAACTGAAAAGGTGTAATATTTTTTGGAAAAGGAGGGCTCTGGATGCAGGACAGACTGCGCTTCCGATGGGGGGATTTGTTTGCCATCGGGCTGGTTGTGGCGCTGGCGGTGGTTGTGCTGCTGTGCTTTCTTCCGGGCCAGTCGGAGCCTGCGGCCTATGTGGAAATTTATCACGATGGCAAGCTGGTTCATGCCCTCCCGCTGCACCAGGATACCTCCGTTACTGTGGCGGGGAAGTACACCAATACCGTCACCGTTCGGCAGGGGAAGGTGGCAGTCACCGAATCCGACTGCCCCGGCGGAGATTGCGTCAATTGCGGTTGGATTGACAGCACCGGACGGGTGTTGGTATGTCTGCCTAATGAGTTGGAGGTTCGGGTCGTGGCCCAGAGCGATGGCGTGGACTTTGTAGTGGGGTGAGGGTATGAGCAAAGCAAAACAGATTTCCCTCTGCGCCATGATGATAGCCCTGGCGCTGGCGCTATCCTATACCGAGCGGTTTATTCCCTTGCAGCTGCTGGTGCCTTTGCCAGGAGTGAAGCTGGGGCTGGCGAATATTGTGACCTTGATTGCCTTGTATTTGCTGAAAACCCGCCATGCCTTCATGATTTTGACCGCCCGGTGCATCCTGGGCTCGCTGTTTGGCGGCGGTATTACCGGCCTGCTGTTCTCCTTGCTGGGAGGCGTGCTGGCGATGAGCATGATGACTCTTGCCCGGCGGGTCAAGCTGTTTTCCATCTACGGAGTCAGTATTTTGGGCGCCGCTGCTCATAATGTGGGGCAGATTTTGGCTGCGATGGTGCTGATGCAGTCGGTTTATGTGGCGGCATACCTGCCGTATTTGCTGGTGGTGGCGGTGTTTACCGGGCTGTTCACCGGCGGTGCCTGCGCAGGAGTTCTGCGCATTTTGAAGAATGTTCATGTTTCCATGCCTTCGGAAATGTGCAGATAAAACCAAATCACAGGAGGAACATACGATGAAGAAATCCCTTGCAATGTTGCTGGTCTGCCTGCTGACCATGTCGCTGCTGGCTGGCTGTGCCGGAACCACCGTGGTGGTTAAGGACTGTGGCAACTGCGGCGGCTGCTGCGATGGTAACGCAAATCCCAGCAATCCCACCGACCCCACCGCTCCCTCTGTACCCGTCACACCCCCCGCTGAAAATGCAATGATGACTGGCTTGAGTGTAAGCACCTCTGTGTCCGACAGTATCTCTGCCACTGCCGATAAGACCGGTGCAGCCAAGTTCGATGTGACCGTCGTTGCGGTGCTGGTGGATCAGAAGGGTGTCATTGTGTCTTGCTTGATTGACAGCGTGCCCGCTACTGTGAGCTTCAATAATTCCGGCACCATTACCTCCGATTTGTCCGCCGCTGTGCCCACCAAGGGTGAGTTGGGACTGGACTACGGTATGGCTCCCGGCGTAAATGCCACCGCTACTTGGGCGGATCAGGTTGCGGCACTGTGCCGTTATGCCGAGGGCAAGACTGTTGCGGAGCTGAAGAACGGCGCCATTGACGAAAGCGGTAAGGCTCCTGCCGGCTCCGACCTGGCTTCCTCCGCCACCATTTATTTGGGCGGCTTCGTGGCAGGTATTGAGAAGGCTGTGGCGAATGCACAGTATCTGGGCGCCGAGACCGGCGACACCCTGAAGCTGTCCATCCAGAGCAAAATCAGCGACAGCGTTTCTGCCGGAGAAAAGGCTGGAACTGCCCAGTTGGATACCGACATTGCGGTTCTGACTGCCCGCGGGGATGTGATTTCTTCCTGCATCATCGATTCTGTGCAGGCAAAGATTACTTTCGATGCATCTGGCAAAATCACCACGGATTTGTCTAAGCCTCTGTTGACGAAGAACGAGCTGGGCGAGAACTACGGCATGGCCGCCTGGGGCAGTGCCATTGCTGAGTGGAATGTTCAGGCTGCGGCTTTTGCTCAGTATGTTACCGGCAAGACCGCCGCTGAGGTTGCTGGCATTTCCGTTAACGAGGGCACCAAGCCTTCTGAGGGGACCGACCTGTCCGCCTCCGTTACCATTGCCATCGGCGGCTTCCAGGCGCTGATTGCCAAGGCCTTTGCTTGATGAAACGCATTGTCATTGCGGCGCTGACGCTGTGTCTGCTGCTCAGCGGCTGTGCCCGGAAAACCCCGGAAGAGCCGGAGCTTAAGCAGTACAATGCCACGTTTTTGAATCTTTTCGACACCGTGACCACGGTGGTTGGCCGGGCAGAAAGCCAGGAAGCGTTCCGGGCGCAGGCAGAAAAAATCAGGGATAACCTGGAATATTACCACCAACGATTTGACATCTATCACGATTATGAGGGCATCGCCAACCTGAAGACCGTCAACGACCAGGCTGGCATCGCCCCGGTGAAGGTGGATAAAGCGGTGATGGACCTGCTCCGGGATTGCAAGACGTATTATGAGTTGACCGGCGGAAAGGTCAATGCTGCCATGGGCAGCGTTCTGTCTCTGTGGCACGATGCCCGGGCCGATGCCCTTCACGACCCTCGGGATGCCCGCCTGCCGGACTCCCAGGCGCTGAAAGATGCGGCGACCCATATGGATATGGCCTGCTTGGTGCTGGATGAGACGGTGTCCACTGCCTATCTGACCGACCCCCAGGCATCCCTGGATGTAGGCGCCATAGCTAAGGGCTGGGCGACGGAGCGTGTGGCGCAGGCTGCGCCTTCCGGAATGCTAATCAGCGTGGGCGGCAACGTCTGTGCCACAGGCCCTAAGCTGCCCGACGGTACCCCTTGGGTTATCGGCATCCAAAATCCGGACAACAGCGCAGAAAATGTGCACACCATCTACGTCACCGGCGGATGCGTGGTCACCAGTGGCGACTATCAGCGCGTCTTTGCGGTGGATGGCAAGCGCTATCACCATATAATCGATCCCAAAACCCAGATGCCGGCGGAATACTGGCGAAGCGTGACGGTGGTCTGCGGTGACTCCGGTCTGGCAGATGCTCTGTCTACAGCACTGTTTGTCATGCCACTGGAGCAGGGCAGAGCCTTGGCGCAGCAATGCGGTGCCGAGGTGCTTTGGATTGATGCTGCCGGGGCGGAGCATATGACCCCCGGTTTTCAGAAAATGCTACGAACATAACGAGGTGAACTTATGAAAAAGCCGTTTTTTGGCGGAATCCACCCCAAATATAATAAGGAAATGTCCACCCAAATCACCTCCTTCAAGACCATCGCCCCCAAGCAGGTGGTCATCCCCATGCAGCAGCATATTGGTGCGCCCTGCGTGCCGCTGGTGCAGGTGGGCGATCAGGTGAAATGGGGTCAGAAGATTGGAGATGGAGAGGGGTTGTGTGTGCCTGTGCACGCATCGGTGTCCGGCAAGGTTGTTGCCGTGGAGCCCCGACCCCATACCAGCGGTCGGAACGTGTTGGCGGTGGTCATTGAAAATGACTTTCAGGATACTGCTGTAATCAATCCCATTCCCACCACGGAAGACGAAATCCTCCATGCCATCCGGGAAGCCGGCATCGTGGGCATGGGCGGCGCGGCCTTCCCCGGTAACGTAAAGGCCTTGTCTGCCATGGGCAATGTGGACACGCTGATTGCCAATGCCTGTGAGTGTGAGCCCTACATCACCGCCGACGACAGCCTGCTGCGTAGCAATCCGGAGCAGGTGCTGGAGGGCATGATGATTCTTTGCGGTATTTTGCACCCGGAGCGTGTGGTGCTGGCGGTGGAGGATAACAAGGTTCAAGCCATCGAGGGCCTGCGGGCGCTCAGCGAGAAATTCCCCGAAATTGAGATTAAGGTTCTGCCTACCCGGTACCCCCAGGGATCTGAGAAACAGCTGATTCAGGCGGTAACCGGTCGGCAGGTGCCCGGTGGCAAGCTGCCGGTGAGTGTGGGGTGTGCGGTATTCAACGTGTCCACATTCGCCGCCATTTACCGGGCGGTTCGGATGGGCATGCCCCTAACCTACCGCATTGTTACCGTGTCCGGCGAAGCCATCCAGACTCCTCAGAACTTCATCGTCCGCATCGGCACACCCTTCCACGATTTGCTGGAGGAGGCTGGCGGTCTGAATGAGCGCACGGAGCGGGTCATCAGCGGCGGACCCATGATGGGCTTCGCCCAAAGTGATTTGAGTGTGCCGGTCATCAAGGCGACTAACTCGGTGCTGTGCCTGCTGAAGGATGTGAACGGCGCAGCAGAGAATCCTGTGTGCCTGCGTTGCGGCAAGTGCGTAGGCGTGTGCCCCATGCATCTTCAGCCGCTGTATATGTATCGCTATGTCAATGCCGGGAAGCTGAAGGAGCTGGAGCGGTTAAATCTGATGGACTGCATGGAGTGCGGCAGCTGCGCATTCACCTGTCCGGGCAAGCTGCCTTTGGTGGAGAGCTTCCGCAAGGGTAAAAAAATGTTAAGGGAGGCCAGCGCAAAATGAATCTGACCGTTGCTTCCTCGCCCCATATTCGGGGTAATTTCCGCACCCGGCGGATTATGCTGGATGTGGTGCTGGCGCTGATGCCTGCGCTGGCGGTTGGTATTGCTGTTTTTGGACTGCGTGCGCTGTATGTGACGCTGCTTTGCGTGGGCTGCGCTGTGGCGGCTGAGCTGGTTTTTAGCCTGATTGCCTTTAAGCGCAATACGGTGGTTGACGGCTCGGCGGTGGTTACCGGTGTTCTGCTGGCCATGACCCTGCCCCATACTGTACCCTATTGGCAGGCAGCGGTGGGCAGTGTGTTCGCCATCGTCCTGGTGAAGGGACTTTGCGGTGGACTGGGACAGAATATCTTTAACCCTGCCCTGGCGGCCCGTGCCTTTATGCTGCTGATTTTCCCCGTGGGCATCACCCATTACGAAACCATCGATGCGGTCAGTGGCGCAACCCCTCTGCACCACATGGTGCGGCCTGCCCTGCCGGAGGAGAGTATGCTGGATATGTTCCTGGGTAACTGCTCCGGCTCCATCGGTGAGATTTCCGCTCTGGCGCTGCTGATTGGCGGTGCATACCTGGTGTGGCGCAAGGTGATTTCCGTGCGGATTCCCTTGGCATACCTGGGGACTGTGGCGGTTTTGACCCTGGTTTTCTCCAAGACCGGCAACCCGCTGGAATGGATGACCTATTCTCTGCTGAGTGGCGGCGTGATGCTGGGCGCCATCTTTATGGCCACCGACTATGCTACCTCTCCGGCTACTCCTGTGGGCCAATGGATTTTTGGTGTCGGCTGCGGCGCACTTACGGTGCTTTTCCGTTATTACGGCATTTTCCCTGAGGGTGTGACCTATGCCATTCTCATTATGAACGCTCTGGTTTGGGTCATTGACCGCTACACCGCCCCCCGTCGCTTTGGCACGAAAAAAGGAGGTGCCGCTTGATGAAGAAGTCGTTTCTGATTCCCATTATCGCTGTGGCGATGATGGCGCTGGCGCTGTTCGGCGTTTCTCAGGGCCTGTCCGATGTGGCAAAGGAAAATGCCGAGAAGGAACTGCTTTCCACCATGCAGACTCTTTTGCCTGGTAGTTCGGTGTTTGCCGAGGAAGAATATAAGGGCGAGGATGCCAACATTCGCCGGGTGTTTAAGGGCGAAACGGGCTATGTGATTGAAACGGCAACTCAGGGCTATGCCGACGAGATTGTGATGCTGGTGGGCGTGAGTAACGAGGGCACAGTCACCGGCCTGACGGTTTGGGATATGCACGAAACCGTGGGCCTGGGTGCCAATGCCCTGACGGACTGGGAGTTTCTGGCTCAGTTCCTGAAGACTGACGGATCTGCCGAGGTAGGCACCGATGTGGATGCCATTTCTGGTGCTACGGTTACGTCCAAGGCCATCGCAAGATGCGTCAAATCTGCCGTGGGCTTCGTCACCGGAGAGGATTTGGATGCGGATTCCGGCGCAACAAGCTGGGGAGGTTGAGTTATGAAGGGAAATAAATACGTTCTGAACACCGTTTTGGCGGTGGTTTTGGGGCTGAGTCTTTTGGCCTGCGTGCTGATTCACACCTTTGCTCCAGCGGTAATTATTCCCAAGCTCAGCATTCCCAATCTGGCGCTGGTATGCCTGGTGAGTCTGCTGATCGACCACTATCTGACTCGGGGCGCACAGCGCAATTACCTGTTCGTTGCGGCGCTGGCGGTGATTAACTTCGGCTTGCTTCCCTGGGCGGCAGGCATGGCGGCTCTTTCTGAGGCTTGGAAGCTGGCACTGGTTGGTGGCGGTCTTTTTACCGTACTGACCTTCCTGTTTACTTCAGTGCAGGATCGGCTGTCCAGCGGTCCGGCGGCTTTTGCGGCGCCGATGCTCAGCGCCTTCGGCCTGTACCTGGCGGTGCAGGGACTTGCCAATATTTTGATTTGACCCAGTAATATGAAAGCCACGCTGGACACAGCGTGGCTTTCATGCTATGATAGAGCAAAAAATGAGAGGTGCGTCATGGGAAAGTTACTGCTGATTACCGGCGATCTTGCCACCGGTAAGTCCACTTTTGCGGGGCTTTTGTCCCGGCGGCATGACATTAGCGTTTTTTATAAGGACCGATTCAAGGAAACTCTGGGGGAGACCATCGGCTTTTCCAACCGGGAGGAGAATCTGAAACTGTCTATGGCATCCGCCGCGCTGATGCGGATGATTTTTGAGGAGTTCTGCAAGCTGAATAAAAATCTGATCCTGGAGTCTAATTTTCGACAGACGGAACTGGAAGCTCTACACAAAATGGCGGCGGAAAACGGCTATGACGTGCTGACTGTGGAGCTTCGGGCGGATGTGAAGCGGCTACACGGTCGATTTTTGCATCGGCTGCACCATGAGAACCGCCACCCGGTTCACGCCAGCGGCGGTTTCGAGGAGTTTGATAATTTCTCTGCCTATGTTTTGGGGCAGCGATATTTGACGATTCCCGGGGAAGTGGTCGCTGTTTGCGCCGATGATTTTTCCTATCAGACCGATGCGACGCTGCTCGCCCGGCTGGATGGGTTCTTGACAGATTTGGTATAATAAACATAGATATTCCCGAAAAGAGAGTGATTACATGAAAAAGAAGAATGTTTCCCTGCGTTTGATTGCGGCGGTGCTGTGTGTGCTGATGCTTTCGGGCTGCGTCAACAAGGCCCCTTCCGCCACCGAGCCCGAAGGCACTACACAGGCCACGGAGCCTTCCAGTCAGACTCCGACAACTGAGCCGACCACCGTGCCTTCTGACCCTTCCACTGAGCCTTCTACAGAACCTTCCACAGAACCTTCCACAGAACCTTCTACAGAACCTTCCACGGAGCCTTCTACGGCACCTACGGAGCCGGAACCGGTGATTACCCAGATTACTATGTCCTTCGTGGGTGACTGTACCCTGGGCTCCAATCAGAAGCATTCCTATAAAAACTCTTTCCATGAGTACTTTGACAAGTACGGCCCGGATTACTTTCTGAAGGACGTGCGGAGCATTTTCCAGCAGGACGATATCACGGTTGTCAATTTGGAGGGCTCCCTGACCACTTCCACGGATATTCAGGATAGAGAGTGGAATCACAAGGGTGACCCAAAATATGTGCAGGTCCTTTCCGGTTCCTCGGTTGAGGTGGCAACTTTGGCGAATAACCACCGGTTGGATTACGGTGTCAGCGGCTTTGAAGAGACTATGGATACGCTGGACAAGGCAGGGATTGAATACTGCTACAATGATAAGTTCGTGATCTACGAGGTCAAGGGCATCAAGATTGGAATTGTTTCTGTCAGTGTCAGCACCGACTGGACCAAAGTCTTTGACTACCTTGAGGAAGGTGAAAAATATCTGCGTGCTCAGGGCTGTGCGGCGCTGGTGTGCTGTGTCCATTGGGGCGGTCAGAAAACCCCTGTGCTGAATCAGAGTCAGCGGGATTTTGGCCCGCGCATCATTGACATGGGCTACGACCTGGTGGTGGGCAACCATCCCCATGTTCTGCAGGCCATGCAAATCTACAACGGAAAGTTCATTTGCTACAGTCTGGGCAATTTCTGCTACGGTGGCAATAAGAACCCCGACGACAAGGACAGCGGCATCTTCCAGCAGACCTTCACCTTCGTGGACGGTGTGCTGACACCGGACATCGATGCCCGGTTCATTCCCTGCTACTTGTCCAGTTCCCAGTCCAAGAACGACTATCAGCCAACTCTGGTCTATGGAGACGAGTTTAAGCGCATTATAAAGAAAGTTAACGGATACAGCAAGGAGTTCGGCTTTGCCTGGAACAATGCCGGATACCTGGAGAAAAGCGAAGAATAAAGGAGTTCCCTATGCAAATTACCAAAGATATTCGATATGTGGGCGTGAATGACCATGAAATTGACCTGTTTGAGGGGCAGTATGTGGTGCCCAACGGCATGGCCTACAATTCCTATGTGATTGTGGATGAGAAAATTGCGGTCATGGACACGGTGGATAAGCATTTCAAGGATGCTTGGCTTGCCAATCTGGATGACGCGCTGGAGGGACGCACCCCCGATTATCTGATTGTCCAGCACATGGAGCCGGATCATTCTGCCAACATCGCCGCCTTCATGCAGGTTTATCCCCAGGCGGTGGTGGTGTCCTCCGCCAAGGCCTTCACTATGATGGGGCAGTTCTTCGGAACGGAGTTTGCTGACCGCCGCATTGTGGTCAAGGAGGGCGACAGCCTTTCCCTGGGCAAGCATGAGCTGCATTTTGTGGCGGCGCCCATGGTTCATTGGCCTGAGGTTATTGTTACTTATGATGCGCTGGACAAGGTGTTGTTCTCTGCGGACGGCTTCGGTAAGTTCGGCGCCCTGGACGTGGAAGAGGACTGGGACTGCGAAGCCCGCCGGTACTACATCGGT
Source organism: Faecousia sp. (assembly GCA_045119455.1). Taxonomy (GTDB): domain Bacteria; phylum Bacillota; class Clostridia; order Oscillospirales; family Oscillospiraceae; genus Faecousia. The sequence continues at coordinate 39,140 of JBGVDR010000095.1, read as the reverse complement.
ATTGTGGGCAAGTATGGCGCTCAGGTACAGGCCCTGCTGAAAAAGGCAGTGACTCTGGATATTCAGACCATTTGCCCCCTGCACGGCCCTGTTTTGACGGATAATCTGGGCCATTACCTTGAAAAGTACAACATTTGGTCCTCTTATACTGTTGAGGATGAGGGTGTGGTGATTGCGTATAGCTCCGTCTACGGCAATACCCGCCAGGCGGCTGAGCTGCTGGCGGAGGAGCTGGAGAAGAACGGCTGCCCCAAGGTGGCGGTGAACGATTTGGCCCGGTGCGATATGGCTGAGGCTGTGGAGGATGCTTTCCGCTACGGCAAGCTGGTTCTGGCCACCACTACTTACAACGGCGATATTTTCCCCTGCATGAAGGAATTTATCCATCACCTGACCGAACGCAATTACCAGAATCGTTTTGTGGCGATGATGGAAAACGGTACCTGGGCACCCGTGGCGGCCAAGGTGATGACCAAAATGCTGGAGGGAAGCAAGAATCTGCACTATGCCCAGAATACGGTTACCATCCGCTCTGCCCTCAACGATGCCAGCCGGGCTCAAATCGTTGCCTTGGCAGAAGAACTTTGCAAATAAAAAATGCGGAGCCTGGCTCCGCATTTTTTCAGAGTGTCAAAAAAGCCGCCAACCGTCAAAATACAGGATTACCATGATGTTTTGAAAAGCCTTCTCCACTGGGGAGAAGGTGGCAAAAATCTTTGATTTTTGACGGATGTGGGGAAAATAGCTTGCTACGCAAGGCATTTTGACTTACTGCGCAACTCCCACTCTACCGTACCACCGTACGCCGACGAGTGGGAGTTGCTTGTCTTGACGGCTTCTTTGACCTCTGTCAGTCTGCCCAAAAACAAGTTTTTGACAGACTGAAAAAATGCGGAGCCTAGCTCCGCATTTTTTCATACCCTTTTCCCACCAAAAAAGTGGCGAGGTAGCCGATTCCTACACCCAAAAGGATGGATACGAGCACATCAGTAGGGTAGTGAACATAGAGATAAAGCCGGGAAAAGGCAATTATACCGGCTAAAATCAGCGCAGGAATGCCCCATTTTCTGTCCTTCAGCATCAGCACCGTGGCGGCCTCGAAGGAGGCGATGGTGTGCCCTGAGGGAAAGGAAAAATCGTGGGGAGCTTCAATCAACAGCTTGACCTGGATGCCATAATGCTCCCACAAATAGTCGTAGGGACGTATGCGGTGGAGTAAGGGCTTCATAGTCAGATTGCAAATTACAAGACCAAGGAGCAACGCCGCCCCCATGCTCAGACCAAGCTGCCGGTATTTCGGGATACACAACAGTACCACCGCAAGCGCAATCCAAAGGATGCCGGAATCCGCCAGATGGGTAACGGGCGGCATAATTGTATCAAAAAATCCGCAGTGCAAATGGTTTTGAATCCAATCCAAAATCGGAAAATCAAAGCCGGTGGTAATCCAGTCGAACATTGCGGCACTCAACTCCTTCCCATAAACATCATAGCACACTCGAATGGAAAATGAAAGAGGATGGTCAAAATTTCAATAGGAGGTGGTCGCGTCTGCCATTTCGTGGTATAGTAATTATGAGGAGGGATGCGTATGAAGCTAACTTTTTTGGGTGCGACCCATGAGGTCACCGGCTCCTGCACGTTGTTGCAGACCTGTGGAAAAAACATCCTCATCGACTGTGGCATGGAGCAGGGGGCGGATATCTATGAAAACTGCGAGTTGCCCGTTTCCCCGGCGGAAATTGATGCAATATTTTTAACCCATGCCCACATTGACCATTCCGGCAAGTTGCCGGCTATGGTGGCAAACGGTTATACCGGACCCATTTATGCCACCGAAGCCACCCGCCGCCTGTGCAGTATTATGCTTCGGGATTCGGCGCACATTCAGGAATTTGAGGCCCAGTGGCGCAACCGCAAGGCGCAGCGGACCGGTCAGCCACCCTATGTACCCTTGTACACCATGGCGGATGCGGAGCAGACCATCCGGCAGTTCATGGGCTATCCCTACAATCAGGACGTGGAGGTTTTCCCAGGAATCAAACTGCGGTTTTTGGATGCGGGGCATCTATTGGGATCCTCCAGCGTTTATATTGTGTTGGAGGAGGACGGGCAACGCAGGACGCTCCTGTTCTCCGGTGATTTGGGAAATCGTGACCGTCCGCTGATTCGCGATCCTCAAAATCCTCCACCGGCGGATTATGTGGTAGTTGAGTCCACCTATGGCGACCGACTTCATGGCCAGCGCCCGGACTATGTGAGCCAGCTGACGGCAATCATGCAGGACACCTTCGACCGGGGCGGGAATGTGGTGATTCCGTCCTTTGCCATCGGCAGAACCCAGGAGCTGCTGTATTTGATTCGCATTATCAAGGAGCAGGGCTTACTCCGCGGGCATGAGGGCTTTTTGGTGTATGTGGATAGCCCCTTGGCGGTGGAGGCCACCCGGATATATTCCGCCGGGCTGACGGATTACTACGACCAGGAAACTCTGGATTTGCTGGCCCGGGGTATTGACCCCATCCAGTTTCCGGGGCTCAGGCTGTCGGTAACGTCGGATCAATCCAAACTCATTAACGAGGATTCTTCTCCTAAGGTGATTCTTTCTGCCTCCGGAATGTGCGAGGCTGGACGGATTCGCCACCATTTGAAGCACAACCTCTGGCGAAGCAACAGCACCATTTTGTTCGTGGGTTTCCAGTCCGAGGGGACGGTGGGGCGGAAGCTGATGGACGGCGCCACATCCGTGCGACTGTTTGGGGAAGAAATTGCGGTTCGTGCGAAAATTGCCAACCTGAGTGGCATCAGCGGTCATGCGGACAGGGATATGCTGCTTGATTGGCTGGGGAAAATGGGGCAAAAACCCCGCCGGGTATTCGTCAACCACGGCGACGACGAGGTTTGCGACCATTTTGCCGCCAAAATAATGGAGCAGGGGATGGATGCGATTGCGCCGTACAGCGGCGATGAATATGATTTGCTCACCAATGAATGCACCGCCAAGGCCGCAATTGTGAAGGTTACGAAGGTTTCCGACGGTCGTCGCCGTGCCAATGTCATCTTTGAGAAGCTTTTAGGCGCTGGCAAGCGCTTGCTGCGAATCATCGAAGCCAGCAAGGGACTGTCCAATAAGGAATTGGCGAAATTTACGGATCAGGTGAACGCTCTGTGCGATAAGTACTCTAAAAAGTGACGAAACTCCCTCCGGCTAAGGTCGGAGGGAGTTGTTTATCTAATTAAAGGGAAATACTGCCTACGTAATCCCTTCCGTCCAGCTGGGGTGCTTCTGCCGTGAAGAAGTGAAAGCTGTTGGGGTGGGTTACATACAGGTGAGCCAGTGCGATGCCGATATCGATTTGGTTCATAGTACCCAGCATCTTGTGCCGCAGAAGACCTGCCCGATTCCGATAGACGTGGATGGAACCTTCGCAGTGAACGAAGTACCAGGGCTGGCTGTTGGTGCTGGAGGGAGCCAGCCGAGCCGGTTCCAGAAGGGGATCAGCATAATCAGCGATTTCCTCTGCCGCATTGCGCTTGAAATCGGAAGAATCCGACCGCAAATCGTTATGCTTGGGCCAACCAAAGGCCATCAGAATCACAAATTCCAGATTGTCCAAATCCTCCAGCTGTTCCCGGACCTTTCCCAAGCCCATCCAGCAGCTGCCCAGTCCCTTAGATTGGAGATATAAATCTACCTGCTGAAAGAGAAATCCCACATTTTCCAGGTATCCGGGCTTGTTTTCACTATAAATGGCCAGTAATTGGGGTGATTTCCAGGGCATGTAGAACCGAACCTGGTCTTTTCCCACAATGCGGGTCTGCACCTGAATATCCGGGTACAGGGGCTTTGCGGTGGCAATGAAATCCAGGATCTCCTGTACATTTTCCACCGATTGGTCGGTGTAGGATCGGACGGAACGTCGGCGATAAATGGTATCAACCATGGTTTTTCTCGTCTACGGAGACCAGCATCTTGTACAGCAGCTTGTACAGCGTCAGGCTTTCATCCGGAGTCAGCGGCACCTTGTCGCACATGCTGTCGAAGATATACAGGGCCTTATCCTTGAGCTTATCGCCCTGCTCGGTGATGGTCACAATGAGATTGCGCTCATCCTCAGTGGAGCGCTTGCGGGTCAGCAGACCTTTCTTCTCCAGTTTTTTCAACAGGGGAGTCAGGGTGCCGGAATCCAGATACAGAATCTTACCCAGTTCCTTCACAGTAGAATGTTTCTGCTCCCACAGCACCAGCATGGTAATATACTGGGTATATGTCAGCTCCAGCTCATCCAGATATGGCTTATAGAGCCGGATGGTTTCCCGGGAGCAGGCATAAAGGGGAAAGCAAAGCTGATATTTCAGCTTCAAAACTTCGTATTTCTGCTCGTCCATGATATTCCTCTCATTCTGTTTATGCGTAAAATTGAATCACCGGCGGCAGAGTATGCCGCCGGTGGTTGCTTATCAAAGCAGTGCAATCACCGCGTCGGCATACTCCTGGCAGGTTGCGGCAGAGCCGTCGGATTTGACGGTCAGAGGGCAAGCGACCATGGCGTCTTCCAACTGCTGTGCCTTATCGGCACGGCAGATATGACGCAGCAGCAAGGCAGCGGCCTTCAGGATGCTGTCGGGGTTGGCATAGTGCCCCATGCCTCGTTCAATCATGCGGGGAGCGGAGCCGTGAATAGCCTCGAACATGGCATATTTGTCGCCGATGTTGGCGGAGCCGGCGGTGCCAACGCCACCCTGAATCTGAGCGGCTTCGTCCGTGATAATGTCGCCGTACAGGTTGGGAAGCAGAATGACCTGGAACTTCTCCCGCAGACCCTCTTTAATGAGGTTTGCGGTCATGATATCAATGTAGTAATCCTCCACGGTGATACCGGGGTAATCGGCAGCAATCTCGTGGGCGATGGCGGTGAATTTGCCATCGGTCTTCTTCATGATGTTGGCCTTGGTAACGATGGAAACGTGGGTTTTGCCGTTATTCTTGGCGTACTCGAAGGCAGCACGGGCGATGCGGCGGGTGCCCAGGTCGGTGGTCACCTTGAAGTCCACCGCCATGCCGGGCAGCTCCACACCCTTGGAGCCCAGAACGTACTCACCTTCGGTGTTTTCCCGGTAGAACATCCAGTCGATGCCCTGCTCAGGGATGGAAACAGGGCGACAATTGGCGTACAGGTCCAGCTCCCGGCGCATAGCTACGTTGGCGCTCTCCAGAGTACCACCGTGGGGGGTGGTGGTGGGTCCCTTCAGAACCACGTCGCAGGACTTGATTTCAGCCAGCACGTCGTCGGGGATGGCCTTGCCCTGCGCCATACGGTTCTCGATGGTCAGACCCTGGATTTCTTTGATGATGATAGAGCCGGCGGCAACCTCATCGGCCAGCAGCTTCTTCAGCACCCGCGCAGCATGCTGGGTGATGATGGGACCGATGCCATCGCCATCAACAACACCGATGGTCACCACCTTTTTGGTGGTGAAATCGGTCTTGGTGCAATCCATATTCGCAATTCTCTGCTGCTGTTCCTCCAGCAGCTTCTTAAAGGCCTCGCAGGCCTGTTCGATATTCATTATTGGCCACCCTCCTTGGTGTAGTTCAGCAGACCGCCGGCCAGCAGGATTGCTCTCTGCCGTTCAGTCAGGCTGCACAGGACGTTGAATTGTGTGCCGGTAGTCCGGTCAGTGACGGTCAGCTTGCCGCTGGCCATGCCGGTGACAATGCCTTCGATGTACAGGTCGGCATCCTGGCTCAGCTTGTCGTAGTCGCTGGGGTCCTCAAAGACCATGGGCAGAATGCCGGAGTTAATCAGGTTTGCGATGTGGATACGCGCGAAGCTCTTGGCAATGACACCACGGATACCCAGGTACATGGGAACCAATGCGGCATGTTCACGGGAAGAGCCTTGACCGTAGTTGCTACCACCTACGATGATGCCATCTCCGGCGGCCTTGGCACGCTCGGGGAAGGTGGGGTCGCAGACCTCAAAGCAGAATTTGCTCAAGTGAGGAATGTTGGAGCGGTAGGGCAGAATCTTGGCACCTGCGGGCATGATGTGGTCGGTGGTAATGTTGTCACCAACCTTCAGCACAAGCTTGGCCTCCAGGGTGTCAGAGAATGCCTTGCTCTTGGGGAATTCCTTGATGTTGGGACCGCGCAGAACCTGGGCGTCCGCTGCCTGGTCGGCAGGAACAGGGGGCAGAACGGCGGAGTCATCAATTTTAAAGTTGTCGGGCATGGTCACATTCAGCTCACCCTCGGTGGTGGTGGGGTCGGTGATGTAGCCGGTGAGGGCGGATGCCACAGCGGTTTCGGGAGAAACCAGATAAACCTGACCGTCCTTGGTGCCGCTGCGACCCAGGAAGTTCCGGTTGAAGGTACGCAAGGAAACACCGCCGGAGCTGGGAGAGAAGCCCATGCCGATGCAGGGGCCGCAGGCGCACTCCAGCACCCGGGCACCGCTGGCGAGAATATCTGCCAAAGCGCCGCAGTCGGAGAGCATGCTCAGAACCTGGCGGGAGCCGGGAGAGATGGACAGAGAAACGCTGGGGTGGATGGTCTTGCCCTTGAGCATTGCGGCCACTTTCAGCATGTCGCTCAGAGAAGAGTTGGTGCAGGAGCCGATGCAGACCTGATCAACCTTGGTGGCAGACAGGGTGCTGACCTGCACCACATTGTCGGGGCTGTGGGGGCAGGCAATCATGGGCTCCAGGGTGGACAGGTCAATGTCAATGATGCGGTCATAGACAGCGTCGGCATCGCTGGACAGGGGGACATAAGCATCTTCACGACCCTGGGCCTTCAGGAAGGCATGGGTCACCTCATCGGAGGGGAAGATGGAAGTGGTGGCGCCCAGCTCGGTGCCCATGTTGGTGATGGTAGCACGCTCGGGGACGGACAGGGTAGCGATGCCTTCGCCGCCCCATTCCACGATGGCACCCACACCGCCTTTAACGGACAGAATGCGCAGCAGCTCCAGGGAAACGTCCTTGGCAGTGACGTAGGGGCGCAGCTTGCCGGTCAGATTGACCTTGAACATCTTGGGCATGGTGATGTAGTACGCACCGCCGCCCATGGCAACCGCCACGTCCATACCGCCGGCGCCGAAGGCCAGCATACCGATGCCGCCGCCGGTGGGGGTGTGGCTGTCGGAGCCAATCAGAGTCTTGCCGGGCTTGCCGAAGCGCTCCAGGTGAACCTGGTGGCAGATGCCGTTGCCGGGACGGGAGAAGTAAACACCGTGCTTGGCGGCGACGGTCTGCAGGTAGCGGTGGTCATCGGCATTCTCGAAGCCGCACTGCAGGGTGTTGTGGTCGACATAGGCAATGCTCAGCTCGGTCTTAACCCGGGGAATGCCCATGGTTTCGAATTCCAGATAGGCCATGGTGCCGGTAGCATCCTGAGTCAGCGTCTGGTCGATACGCAGAGCAACCTCGCTGCCGGGAGTCATGTCGCCGGAAACCAGATGTGCCTTAATGATTTTTTGTGCAATGGTCATTCCCATGTTAGTTTTCCTCTACAATCATGTGTTGTTTTGCGTGAATGATGTGGGTGGTCATCAGTTCCTGGGCCAGCTCTGCATTTCCGGCGGCGATGGCCTCGTAGATGGCATAGTGCTCCTGGGTGGATCGGGTGGTACGGGCCTTATCCTCCATGGCAATGCGGCGATAGCGACGGGTTTTGCGGTGCAGGGGAGTCAGGGTGTCGCTAATGACGGTGCGACCGCTGAGCCGGCAAATGGCGTCGTGGAACTCGTCGTCTACCTGGCGCAGATGCTCAGTGTCCTGCTTGGAGAAGTAGAAATCCTGCAGGTCAGTCAGATGCTTCAGCTCCTTGATGCCCTCGGGGGTGATGTTCTTGGCGGCGTAGTAGGCAACCAAGCCCTCGATGCGCTCGCGGATGTTCATGATGTCAATCAAATCCTCGTCGGTGATACCCAGAACCAGGCTGCCCTTGCCGGTGTCAGCGATGAGCCGCTCCTGCTCCAGTCGACGTAGTGCATCACGGATGGGGGTGCGACTGACGCCCAACTGCTCCACCAGCTTCAGCTCGGTGAGAATTTCACCCTTGGCATAAACACCTTGAATAATATCGTTTTCCAGCCTATCAAAAACCTGATCTGCCAGAGATGTACTCTTAAATCCTTTCATTGGGAGACCTCCTTATGCTTTCTGGAAGCGGCCGGGAGCCAGCTCCTGGATTTTGTCTTCCATTTCCTTATCGGTCATGGCGGTCTGACGTTCGTTTTCGTACTGTGCGTCAACCCACTCCTTCAGGGCAACCACCAGCGGGTCACGCTTGTCGAGCTTCTGGTCGTCGGGCAGGTTGTAAGTCTGATTCACCCAGTAGGCGATGCCGGCCAGACCGGAGGTTTTGCTAATCTGCACGCTGGCGGGTTTGTTCAAAATCTTCTTGGTGTCGAAGATGGTGTAGATTTCCTCGTCCTTCATCAGTCCGTCGGCATGGATACCGGCACGGGTGACGTTGAAGGCGGAACCCACATAGGGGGTCATGGGCGGGATATCGTAGCCGATGTCCTTCTTGAAGAAGTCGGCGATTTCGGTGATGACCGTGGTATCCATGCCGTCCAGAGAGCCACGCAGAGAAGCGTATTCGAAGACCATGGCCTCCAGGGGGACGTTGCCGGTGCGTTCGCCAATGCCAAGCAGGGAGCAGTTAACGGCGCAGGCGCCGTACAGCCAGGCGGTGGAGGCGTTGGCAACGGCCTTGTAGAAGTCGTTGTGGCCGTGCCACTCCAGGCATTCGCTGGGTACATCGGAGTAGTGCTGCAGGCCGTAGATGATGCCGGAAACGGAGCGGGGCATGGCGGCCTCGGTGTAGGGAACGCCGTAGCCCATGGTGTCGCAGGCACGAATCTTGACGGGGATGCCGGCCTCACGGCTCAGCTTCTGCAGCTCGTTGACGAAGGGCACCACGAAGCCGTAGAAGTCGGCGCGGGTGATGTCTTCCAGGTGGCAGCGGGGCACAACGCCGGCATTGAAGGCGTCCTTGACGGTTCCAAGGTAGTAATCCAGGCACTGGCTGCGGGACATCTTCATCTTCTTGAAGATGTGGTAGTCCGAGCAGCTGACCAGAATGCCGGTCTCCTTGATGCCCAGATCCTTAACCAGCTTGAAGTCCTCCTTGCTGGCACGAATCCAGCTGGTGATTTCGGGGAACTTCAGGTCCAGGGACATGCACTTTTCGATGGCCTCCCGGTCCTTCTTGCTGTAGATGAAGAACTCGGTCTGGCGGATGATGCCGTAGGGACCGCCCAGCTTGTTGAGCAGCTTGTAGATGTTCACAATCTGGTCGACGGTGTAGGGCTCCACGGACTGCTGACCGTCACGCAGAGAGGTGTCGGTGATCCAAATCTCCTCGGGCATGTTCATAGGAACGCGCCGATGGTTGAAGGACACCTTGGGAATGGTGCCGTAGGAATAAATATCCCGGTGCAGATTGGGCTCGGCCACGTCCTGCAGGGAGTATTTGTAGTTTTTCTGTTCCAGTAGGTTTGTCTTGGGGGAAATATCAAGCATTGCTAGGGCTCCTTTCTGGGAAATATGCCTTTTTGTTTCGGTGTATACAATTATACACAGATACTTGGATTTGTCAAGAGAAAGTACAAGGTTTACCGGAAAAATGCGAATAGAAACCATCTAAACATTGACATTTTATAGGAAAAATTGTATAATACTTACAAAGGGAAAAGGGTAATTCCGATGGTCCATGCGCAAGATACACAAATACACAATGTTTACTTCAAAGAGGGACCATTACTGAAAAAACAATCATGGAAAAGGGACTGTATCTGATGCACCTGTTCCTCTATGTGGATGGCGAGTATATTAGCAACCCGGATTTTAGCTTTGAATATGTTGCCAGCGATTATAATGATACCGACGACGAACGCTGGAAAAAGTAAAGGAGGTAGTTGTTATGAAACGAAACATATTGATCCTCCTGCTACTGTTGGTGCTTGTCGTGGCACTGGCAGCCTGCGGTGGAGATAAATCCGATGAAGGGATATCCGCCCCTACTACAGAGCCAACGACCGTTCCTTCTACTCCTACATCGGAGCCCACGGTGCCGACAACGGAGTCTTCTGCGCCATCCACCGAACCCTCTGACCCATCCACAGAGCCCGATGTTCCTACTATGCCGGAATACGTTACTTGGTCAGAATATGTACCGGGAATAATTGAATTGTGGGAAAGGGATACCGATGACCTCCCAAAGGGGCGTAAATATAGAGCGCAGTATTATTGCATGGTATATGAATATAAGAATATTCTCTCAGATGAGCAGAGAGCTGATTGGGATGCCTATTATGACGGCTTGATGGAGATGACCAACTACGGGAAAACACAAGAGGAGATGTTGCTGGTTACAATGATAAAGCGATATAATATTCCAAGAGAGACTGTTCAGGAGGCGATTAATTCTCATGTCGAGATAGGAGAGAAATTAGGTTATGACTTTTGGCATGAGGAATTTGAGGTTCCCAACCTTGACATCATCTACACCTTCGACAATGAGATTATCAATCACTATTACAGATATGAATGACACAATGCGCCCCTGCCGGTTGGCAGGGGCGCATTCACTTATTTCAAAAACATCCGAATCAGTTTCATATAGAGCTTTTTGTAGGGCCGGTAGCGCATGGGCAGGTCCAGCCAGGTTTTTTTGTCTACAATGCTCTTGTAATGGGTAAAGGTGTCGAAGCCGGTTTTGCCGTGGTAGGCACCCATGCCGCTTTCGCCCACACCGCCGAAGCCCATGTTGCTGGTGGCCAGGTGGATTACGCAATCGTTGATACAGCCGCCGCCGTAGGCGCACCGGGCGGTAATGAGCCGAATGGTCCTATGATTCGCAGAGAACAGATACAGCGCCAGGGGCTTGTCATGGGCGCTGATAGTGGCGATTACCTCGTCGATGGATTCAAACGTCAGCACCGGCAGCACCGGCCCGAAAATCTCCTGACCCATCACCGCATCGCTCCAGGTGATATCGTCCATGACAGTGGGCTCAATTTGATTGGTTTCGGGGTTGGAATTGCCGCCGATGACCACCTTTGACCGGTCAATCAAGCCGCAGATTCGCTCATAATGCTTGGAGCTGATGATCTTACCGTAATCGGGATTGGTCAGCGCATGGGGATATTGCTGCTGTATTTCCTGTTTGAGATAGCCAATCAGCTTTTCTTTCACCGATGCATGACACAGAATATAGTCCGGCGCCACGCAGGTCTGCCCGCAGTTCAGAAATTTGCCGAACACGATCCGCCGGGCCGCAAGCTTCAGGTCGGCGGACTCATCTACGATACAGGGACTCTTGCCGCCTAGCTCCAGGGTAACCGGAGTCAGATGGACAGCGGCCTTTTGGAGCACCGTCTGCCCCACCGCCTTGCTGCCGGTGAAGAAAATGTAGTCAAACTTCTGCTCCAGCAGAAGCTGATTCTCCACCCGTCCGCCGGTAATTACCGCCACCTGCTCCGCCGGGAACAGGTTACCCAGAAGCTCTGCCAGCAAGGCGCTGGTGGCAGGGGAGTAGGCACTGGGCTTGATGACGGCTGTGTTGCCTGCTGCCAGGGCATCTACCAACGGCCCGAGGGTCAGAAGCAGAGGGTAATTCCATGGGCTCATAATCAGCACCACACCGTAGGGACAGGGCTTGCGGTAGCTCCGGGAGTGGAACTGGGCCAGGGGGGTGGCAACCCGCTGTTCCCTGGAAAATTTGCGGATGTGCCGGAGCATGTGGCTGATTTCGCTGATCACCAGACCGGTTTCGCACATGTAGCCCTCCTCGGGGGCTTTGCCCAGATCAGCGCGCAAGGCTTGAGCAATCCGGGGCTCGTTGTCAATCAGAGCGGCTCTTAGTTTTTTCAGCGCATCGATGCGGCCCTGAACCGGCAGGGTGGCACCGGTGGAAAAATAGGCCCGCTGGCGCTGTAGAATGGTTTGGATTTCCTGCTGTGTCATTGCGGATCCTCCATAACATCATAATAGAATTGCTCCAGCGCCCGGGCATCCATCAGCACCGGCACCGGGTACAGGGGATTGGCCTCCTTGGCGGCCAGTTTCGCCATGTGGGGAATGTCTTCGGCATGGATACCCGTTAGCTTGGCGGGAATGCCCATGGCGGTATTCATATCCCGAATCTTTTGAATCAGCGCCTTCGCCGCATCCTCCGCAGGGGTATCGGCATCTGCAATGGACATGGCGATGGCTAAATCCTTGAGCTTATTATACGCCTTCGGGCCGTAGGATTCAAGCACATAAGGAATCAGAACAGCATTGGCAAGGCCGTGGGGAATGTGGTACTGCCCACCCAGGGAGTGAGCCACCGCATGGCAGTAGCCCACGTAGGAGATTGAGAAGGCATGACCGGCATGGTAGGCGGCGGTGAGCATATTTTTTCGGGCGGTCATGTTGCAACCGTCGGCATAGGCCTGCTCCAGATTCTCGCTGATCAGCTTGGTGGCCAGCAGGGCATCGGAGCGGGAGATTTTAGTGGTGGATCCGCCGATATAGGCTTCGATGGCATGTACCAAAGCGTCCATGCCGGTGGTGGCGGTCAGATATGGGGGCAGGGTACGGGTGTTTTCCGGGTCCAGCACCGCCACCCGGGGAATCAGCGGGAAGTCGCTGATAGGGAACTTGTGATGAGTGGCACCATCGGTGATGACGGTGGTGACGGTGGTTTCGCTGCCGGTGCCGGCGGTGGTGGGGATGGCAATCAGGTAAGGGATTTTCTTCATAACCTGCAAAATGCCCCGCATTTTCGAAATGGATTTCTTGGGGCGGGCAATTCTTGAGCCCACAGCCTTGGCGCAGTCAATGGCAGAGCCGCCACCAAAGCCAATCAGTGCTTGACAGCCCTTGTGCAGGTAGACTGTCCGGGCAGACTCCACGTTTTCTACTGTGGGATTGGGCACAGTTTCGTCGTAAACCCAGCAACTGATATGGGCACGGCGCAGCGCTTGCTTCAGCGGCTCAAGGGCACCGGAGGTGTGTAGGAATTTGTCGGTGACGATGAGCACATTTTGGACGTTTTGCTGCGCCAGCTCCTCGGGAAGCTGCGTCACACTGTCCAGCACCTTGGGCTGGCGGTAGGGCAACAGGGGGATGGCAAGACGAAAAATAGTTTGGAAACTGCGGCAAAAACCACGGGACAGGATATTCATAAGGTGTACCTCGATAACAGTTGACAAGTCAACGGATTTGAGATATTATATCCATATTTAGTTGATTTGTCAACGATAAAAAGAAAAGAAAACCTTGCGACAAGGTTAAAAAAACCGAAAGAGACGAAATTCGGACAGATTCTTTACAAAATGAAGAAGATGGTGTACCATAATCCTATTATATCCGCCGCAGGAAGGGAGTAATCGTATGAACCGCATCGTGACCATGGTGCTGAAGAATTTACATATCGTCCCCGGGGCATGGTTCAAGCTGTGCCGCTATGCCAAGCACACTGATGAGTACCCCGAGGAGGAAAAATACCGTCACATTCAATGGATTTTGAAGCGTGCGGTGAAATCGGGCAATGTGGAGCTGGTGGTGTCCGGAACGGAAAATATTCCTGTGGACGGTGGCTTTTTGATGTACGGCAACCACCAGGGAATGTTTGATGTGTTGGCGGTCGCTGCGACCTGTGACCGACCCATTGGTACCGTGCTGAAAAAGGAACTGAAGGATGTGCCCTTTATCAAGCAGGTGGTGTCCTGCACCAAGTCCTTTGCTATGAATCGGGAGGACGTTCGCCAGTCCTTGACAGTCATCCAGAATGTAATCAAAGAAGTCAATGCAGGTCGGGGCTATTTGATTTTCCCCGAAGGCACCCGGAGCAAAAGCACCAACGACTTGCTGGAGTTCCACAACGGCAGTTTCCGCTGCGCCGTGAAGACCAAGGTGCCGGTAGTACCCTTGGCGCTGGTGGATTGCTACAAGGTGCTTGACCAGAAGGGCAGTAAGCCAATTCGGGTTCAGATTCATTATCTGGAGCCCATTTCCTATGAAGAGTATCAGGATTTGAACACCAAGGAGCTGGCGGCGCTGGTCCGGCAACGGATTGAAGCAAAGGTCAAGGCATCCCTGGAAGAATAAATAGATACGCCCTTGGGAGAAAACTCCCAAGGGCGTTTTTTGGTCTTACAGGGGATGCTCCGTAATATAGCGGTCCAGCACCTGAGCCGCTACCATGACCATGCGGGCGCAGGGACGGGTGCGGTAATACTCTTCCGTCCGGGGGCTGGGATTGGGATCGGAGGGAGGATTCTTCAAAATCTCCCGACAGACGATGCTGCCGACCTGGCTCCGGAAGCCCTCCGCCAGCTCTTGCACCCGTGCGTAGTGATTCATTTTGTTTTCGCCCTCATCCGGTCCGTCATAGCCGTAGAGCAGACCTGCCACCATCAGCATACCGCTGACAGCACCGCAGACTTCCCGCATCCGACCCATGCCACCGCCAAAAGAGGATGCCATTTTTGCTGAAAAATCCGGCGTCAACCCGGTCACATCGGAAAATGCCACGGCAATGGCCTGGGCACAGTTGTAGCCCTGCATAAAAAGCTCCGCCGAGTGCATGCTGTGATCCATAAAAATACCTCCAATTTTTTCTTTATCATAGCATACTTTCGTCCGTTTTTCAATGCCGGGGACAAAAAACGCATATTCTCGACACATCGGCGCAAAATGGGGATACGAAATCAGGATGGAGGAAATGAAAATGAAAAAATTGCTATCCATGCTGTTGGCGGCGAGCCTGATTCTGGGCTTGACTGGCTGCCGCCGCAACAAAGGCAATGGGACAACGGCTCTGCCGGATCCCTATGATGCTTACGAGGACTATGACCAGCGGTCTATGGCGATTTACCGGGACACTCTGGCACCCTTCCTGCAGGCCTACCAGCAGGCGCTGGAGGCGGAATCTGTTTCCCAGCGGTATGCATTGATGGCGGTGGCGGAGGCGGAGTTGCTGGCATCGGCGGTGATGCTTCCGTTGACCGCTGGGGGCGGCAGCTATACCATTACCCGTGCGGCACCCTATACGCTGCCCTATGCCCAGTGGGGGAATGATGCTGACAGGCTGCGTACGCTGCTTGTAGCCACCTCGCCCATTGAAGCCGAGGACGTGGCGGAAATGAAAACCCAGTGGGCTAAGCTGCGGGGCACGGGGGAATATGCGGCCTGGGCCCGTAACTACCTGCTGGAGGAAGGCTACACCCTACAGGACAGCTACCGCATGGCCTACACTGCCGATCCAAAAACCTGGGATGCGCTGGCGACCTCCCGTTCTGCTGATGCCGAGGCCATCGTCAACACTTATGACGGCTTGTACGAATACGATTGCGAAGGTACCCTTCAACCGGCGCTGGCTAAAAGCCACACGGTCCGGAAAAATGATGATGGCACCGTGACCTACAGCTTTGCCCTGCGCCCGGGAGTCAAGTGGGTGGATTCCCAGGGGCGCGTGGTGGCGGATATGAAGGCGGACGATTTTGTGGCAGGCTTTCAGCATATGCTGGATGCTGCCGGGGGCTTGGAATACCTGGTGGAGGGGCTGATTCTGGGGGCAACGGAGTATATCAGCGGGCAGAACCCGGATTTCTCCCATGTGGGCGTGACTGCTCCCAACGATGCAACGGTGGAATATACCTTGATTAGCGATGAGCCTTACTTCATGACCATGCTGGGCTATGGTGTTTTTGCGCCCATGAGCCGGAGTTTTTATCAGTCCAAAGGCGGGCGATTTGGCAGAGAGTTTGATCCCTCGGCGGCGTCCTACACCTATGGCAATTCACCGGATGCCATTGCCTACTGCGGTCCGTATCTGGTCAGCAGTGCCACGGCGGAAAACTCCATCGTCTTCACAGCCAATCCCGCCTACTGGAATGAGGATGGGCGACGGCTGCAGCAGATTATCTGGCGCTTCAATGATGGCAAGGACGCGCTGAAAACCTACCACGATACCCTGTCCGGGGTGCTGGATGGCACGGCACTGAATCCCTCCTCGGCGGAGAAAGCCCGCACCGATGGGACGTTTGAAAAGTATGCCCATGTGTCCGCCCGGAATTCTACCACCTATTTTGCGTTCTGCAATCTGGATCGCCAGGCTATGTCCAATTTTAACGATGGCGCCGCCGCATCCTCTAAGGATGCTTACCAGAATTCCCGCTCCCGGGCGGCACTGCGGAATGTCCATTTCCGTCGGGCACTGGCCTTTGCGGTGGATCGTGGCGGCTATAATGCCCAAACGGCGGGGGAGGATTTGCGTCTTGCCTCCCTGCGAAATTCTTTTGTGCCCGGCAATTTTGTGACCTTGCCGGAGGAAACCCAGATTACGGTTGGCAATCGCCAGCACACCTATCCCGCCGGAACGCTTTACGGGCAAATCGTACAGGACCGGTTGAACTCGCTGGGGTTACCCATCAAGGTGTTTGACCCGAATGCAGAGCATGGGGCAGGTTCCTCCGATGGGTTTGATGGCTGGTACAATCCCCAGGCGGCCATGGAGGAGCTGAAGATTGCCATGCAGGAGCTGGGCCTCAGCCCGGAAAACCCAATCTACTTGGATTTGCCCTATTTTTCCGGCGGCGATGCCCAAACCAACCGGGCCAATGCCTACAAGCAGTCCGTGGAGCGCACGTTAGGCGGTGCGGTGCGGGTGCAGCTGGTCCCCTGCGCCGACTCTAACCAGGTTTACTATGCAGGATATTATATTTCTGCGGGCTATGAGGCAAACTATGATATCTACGACCTGTCCGGCTGGGGTCCGGATTACGGCGATCCCAAAACCTATCTGAGTACCCTCCTGCCGGGGTACGAGGGCTATATGACCCGGATGTTGGGAATTTTCTGAGCCTATGGGGAAGTATTTGTTTTTTCGCATCCTGCGGGGCGCATTGTCAGTGGTAGTGGTCACGGCGGTGGTTATGGTGCTGATTTACGGCTGTTTGGACCGCAATCTGATATTTTCCAAGGACAATGTGTTCGCCCATCAGAAAAGCAACGCAAAAGAGGTCTACAAGCTCCGGCAGTGGGAGAATTACGGCTATGTGGACTATGTTTCCTATGCAGACTTTCTGCTGGAAAAGCTGGATGCTGGGAAACTTGAAAAGGCCGACTATGACCGAGCGGTGCAGCTGGGGGATGCTCCGGCGAAGGATAATGCTCTTACGGCTCGCTATGTCAAAGAGTTCTCCCAACAATATGCCGCCGAAGGCTACACGGTGACCCGGCTGACAGGCAAGCTCCGTGCGGGCACTCAGAAGTACCATGAGGGTGGCGAACCTCGACTTTATGCGCACCGGGATGTGCCCCTTATTCAGCGCCTGTGGCGGTATCTGTGCAACCTGGTGGAGGTGGATAACATCCACAATGCACAGGCTGTGCAGGGGGAGCGGGGGCTGCGGTTTACGCTCCGTGACCCGGCTTATGGCGGCAAAACCTTTGCCCCCGCCATCCTGGGCAATGGCACCACCCATCGGTACTTGCTGTATTTCGACAATCGGTTTCCCTTTGTGCATCAGAATGTGATACGGCTGAATTTGGGACTTTCCTACAGTGTCAGTAAGGGGGTGGACGTGTCCCAAACCCTGACCCAAAGCCAAGGACAGCGGAAGCTGGAGCAGACCACTTACCCCTCTGGCATCCAGGCTGTAACCGCAGACGATTTGCATACCGCCCGGTACGTGGCGGGGTCCTATGCCCAGGGGGATGCGCTGATTAAGAATCACTTTGTGGACGATTACACGGCGGTCAGCCTAAAGCGTCAGGGGCTTTCCCGGTTGGGGTATTCGTTTACCATCGGCATTCTCAGCGTGATACTGGCCTACTCCCTGGCGGTTCCGCTGGGTATCTGGATGGCACGGCATCGGGGGCGGTTGGCGGATAAGCTGGGCGGGCTGTATGTGGTGTTTATTATGGCAGTGCCCAGTCTTGCCTATATCTTTCTTTTTAAAGCGTTGGGCGAAAAGGTGGGCTTGCCAACGGCCTTTGATGTGCAGCACCCCCGGTGGCTGATGTATGTGTTGCCGGTGGTGAGCCTGGGCTTACCTGCGGCGGCGAATCTGATGAAGTGGCTGCGCCGGTATATGGTCGATCAGATGGATGCGGAGTATGTGCGCTTCGCCCGCTCCAACGGTCTGGCGGAGGGGAAAATTTTTCGTACCCACGTCCTTCGAAATGCAGCAATCCCCATTCTGCACGGTTTGCCGGGGAGCGTTCTGGGAGCATTGGTGGGTGCGATTATCACCGAGCGGGTGTATGTGGTACCCGGTGCGGGCAATCTGCTGACTGAGGCCATCGCTGCCAGCGACAATGGCGTGATTGTGGGTCTGACGCTGTTTTATGCAGTGCTGTCCGTGGCGGCGGTTATTCTGGCGGACTTGCTGATTGGGACGGCAGACCCCCGAATTTCACTGAAACGGAGATAAGCTGATGGAATTGACAAACTTAAGCAGCTTTGGCCTGTCGGAGGAGGAGTTGTTTACCCCTGTCCGCCCGGATGCCATCGCCGCTGAGCATATTGCCGCCCCGGCCTATTCCTATTGGCGCAGTGTGTGGCGGCTGTTTTTCAAAAAGAAGGTTAATATCATTCTTATTGTGCTTCTGACAATGCTGCTGATTTTCACCTTCTTGTACCCGGCGGTTATTGGTTACGACCCGGAGGTGGATCCTTACCTGCATCTGCTGGAACCTGGTGCCAAGCACCTGAGTCCCCGGCAGGCGATTGATCGCCATGGTTTTCACCTGCGCTGGATTCTGGGCTCCGGGGCGGCGGGGCAGTCCACGTTTGATGCGGTGTGGTACGGGGCGGGAATATCCGTGTCCCTGGCGCTGGTCTGCGCCCTCATCAATATGACGGTGGGAATCGCCGTGGGCGCGGTGTGGGGCTTTTCCCGCCGGGTGGATATGGTGATGACCGAGGTCTATAACATCATTGCCAATGTGCCCTATGTGCTGCTGATATCCGTGCTGGTGCTGATTTTTTCGGCGGGGTTTTGGACGATTGTACTGGCACTGACCATCACGGGGTGGATAGGCATCGCCTACTTCATTCGGGTGCAGGTGATGCTCATCCGGGATCGGGAGTACAACCTGGCATCCCGATGCCTGGGCACTCCTATGGGACGCATCATCGTGCGTAACGTCCTGCCGTTTATGACCTCCATTATCGTGACGCTGGCGGCGGCAGAGATTCCGTCGTATATTTCCTACGAGGTGTTTCTGAGCTATATCGGGCTTGGCCTGCGGGAAATGTCCCTGGGGCGACTGATTGGCGCGGCACAAAGCTCCATGCTGACTCCGGGCTGGGAACTGGAGTTCTGGAGCCCGGTGGCGGTGGCATCGCTGATTGCGGTGGTGCTGTACGTGCTGGGGCAGAATCTGGGCGATGCGTCGGATCCCCGGCGGCATATCTAGGAGGAGCTATGGAGAAGTTGTTATCGGTGAAGGGTCTGGATGTGCGGTTCCGGGTTCGGGGACAGACCCTGCGGGCGCTGCGTGGCATTGATTTGGATTTGTATCGGGGCGAATCCCTGGCAATTGTCGGGGAATCCGGCTCCGGAAAATCGGTGTTGACCAAGGCGCTGGCGGGAATGCTGGAGCATAACGGAAGAATCGAAGCAGGAACCATCGAATTTGAGGGGCGGGATTTGACGAAGCTCTCCCATCGGCACATGGCGAGACTGCGGGGCAGTAAAATCGCTACTGTGTTCCAGGATCCCATGACCTCTCTGAATCCCATTGTGCCCATTGGGCGCCAGCTGACGGATGTGATTCGAGCTCACCAGCATTGCACTGTTCCGGAGGCCCGCCGCCGGGCGCTGGAAATGATGGAAAAGGTGGGAATCCCGAATTCTGCCCGGCGGTTTTATGATTATCCCTTTCAGTATTCCGGCGGTATGCGACAGAGAATCGTTATCGCCATTGCGCTGTGCTGTCAGCCTCAGATTCTGATTTGTGACGAGCCTACCACCGCTTTGGATGTGACCATCCAGGCCCAGATTCTTGCCTTGATTCGCTCTCTGCAGAGGGAACTGGGGTACAGTGTGGTTTTTATCACGCATGATCTGGGGGTGGTGGCGAACATGGCAGACCGGGTGGCGGTGCTGTATGCGGGGCAAGTAGTGGAGCTGGGCACGGCGGAGGAAATATTTTATGACCCACGCCATCCGTATACCTGGGCGCTGCTGTCCAGTCTGCCTCAGTTGGTGATGCCGGGACAGAGCCTATATTCTATCGCCGGATCACCGCCGTCACTTTACCAACAGCCCAAGGGTGACCCCTTTGCGCCCCGGAATCCCCATTGTATGCGAATCGATACGCTGATAGAGCCGCCGTTGTTTCCGGTGAGCGATACCCATTTCGCCCGCACCTGGCTCATGGATCCTCGGGCGCCCCGGGTGAAAAAGCCGGAATCCATCTGTAATTTGCACGAAAAAATGAAACGCTTGTCAGAAATGGAGGGCAGAATGAGATGAATCAGGAAAATCTCTTGCCCGAAAAGGGACCGGAGGACGGTAAGGGGAAGGAAATGCTCCTCCAGGTGGAAGCTCTGGACGTGACCTTTGGGGAGTTCCGGGCGGTGCAGAATGCCAGCTTCGTGATCTATCGGGGCGAAACGGTGTCACTGGTAGGGGAGTCCGGCTCCGGCAAGACCACCATTGGTCGCGCTATCATCGGAGCCTGCCCGACCTCCGGCGGAAAGCTGCTGTACAAGGGAACGGATATCCGAAAGCCCGTGAAGTCCTTGCAGCGGCAGCTGCGGCGGCAGATTCAGATGGTGTTCCAGGACCCGGCGGCATCGCTGAATGAGCGGGCCACGGTAGAGGATATTTTGTCGGAGGGGCTTCGAAATTTCCACCTGTATCGGGATGAAGACCATCGGCGGGAAAAGGTGCGCCGTATCATGGACGAGGTGGGGCTGTTGCCCGAGCATCTGAGCCGCTATCCTCATGAGTTTTCCGGCGGGCAGCGTCAGCGCATTGGGATTGCCCGGGCTATGGTTATGGAGCCGGAGCTGGTGATTGCGGATGAGCCTATTTCGGCCCTGGATGTGTCCATCCGGGCCCAGGTGCTGAATCTAATGAAAAAGCTCCAGCGTGACCACGGCACTACCTTTTTGTTCATTGCCCACGATTTGTCGGTGGTGCGGCACATTTCCGACCGGATAGCCGTAATCCGCCAGGGGCGGATTTTGGAGGTGGCGGGGGCGAAGGAGCTGTTTTCTCATCCCCTGCACCCCTACACCAAATCCCTTATGTCGGCGGTGCCCATTCCTGACCCTAGGCTGGAGCGGGAGAAAAAGCTGATTTCCTATGACCCGTCGATTCATTTGGACCCGGAAGAATCTGTGATGGAAGAGGTGAGCCCCGGTCATATGGTCTACGGCACACCTCGGGAGCTGGCGGCTTATCGAGCGCTACGGGAAAAAGGAACTGCGCTCCCGGAGGATTTGTATCAACCGCCCCAACCACCCGTTCCGCCTGCGGTGGTGCGGCGCAAGGGATGGCTTGTGCGGGTTTTGCTGGCGTCTGCTAAGTTGCTCGCCGGTGTTGTGGGAGTATTCCTGCTTGCATTGTTGCTGTCGGTGCTGTAAGGCAACTGCAGGTATTGCCCTGTAGGGGGCGGCGACCAAAGGGTGGGCCGTTTCAGCCCTTAATCGCACAAAAAAGGACCACGGGAATCCGTGGTCCTTGTGGCTATTTCTTTCTCAACTCCCAAAATGCTACGGCGCTGGCGGCAGCCACGTTCAGGCTGTCCACATCGTGGTACATGGGAATCTTGACGGTATAATCGCAGTCGGCGATGGTGCTGTCCACCAGGCCGTCGCCCTCGCTGCCCATGATGATGGCCAGTTTTTCTTCGCCGGCGAGGGTGGGGTCATCGATGGAAACGGAATCATCTCTCAGAGCCATGGCCACAGTCTTGAAGCCCAGGCTTTCCAGCCGACTCATGCCAGGGTTGGGCCAATCGTTAATGCTGTTGCCAATGTAGGTCCAGGGGATTTGCAGCACGGTGCCCATGCTCACCCGGGCACTGCGCCGGTACAGGGGATCAGAGCAACCGGGAGTCAACAAAATCGCATCCATGCCAAGTGCTGCGGCGGAGCGGAAAATGGCGCCCACGTTGGTGGGGTTCATCACGTTTTCCAGCACCACGATTCTTTTGGCACCGGCCACTACTTCCTCCACTGTGGGCAGCTTGGGACGCAGCATGGCACATAGCACGCCACGGGTCAGATGAAAGCCTGTCAGCTCTGCCAGTACCTCCCGGTCGGCGGTGAACACGGGGATGTCGCCGCATTGGTCGATGATTTCCCGGGCGGCGTTGTCAATGTCCTTGCGTTCCATCAGCAGCGACACGGGCTTGCAACCGGCATCCAGCGCCCGCTGGATGACCTTGGGGCTCTCAGCGATGAACATCCCCTTGGCGGGCTCGAAACGGTTGAGCAGCTGCGCTTCGGTGAGGCGGGCATAAACATCCAGCTCCGGAGCGGTAAAATCCTTGATTTCGACGATATTTGCCATATTTACTCCCTCGGAAGCTCCACCAGTGTCACCGGGTGACCCATGGCGGGGATGATGCACTCGGTCAAATCCTTGGTTCGAAGGCGCAGGCTGGAGGTGTTGATGCAGGGATGGCAGCCGATAAATTCGCCGTTCAGCACGTCCCTGTCAATCAGCAGGCGAACCTGCATGCCCTTATCATTCATCAGACCGAGCACACTCAACGAGCCCGGGGTGATATCCAGGTATTTTTCCATATACTCTGCGCCGGCGAAGGACAGCCTGGAGGAACCAATCTGCTTGGACAGCACGCTGGTCTTGAAGGGCTTGTCGCCAGGCAGGAGCAGTAGATAAAACTCTGTACACTGCCGGTTGCACAGAAGAAGATTTTTGCAAATGGTGGCTTCCAACGCCAAATCGATTTCAGCGCAGGCCTCCATGGTCATGGCGGCGGCGTGATCAATGCGCTCGTATTCCACCCCAAGCTTGTCCAGCAGGTCGTAAACCCGCATCTCCTTATCCAATCGGCCGGCTGAATCTGTCGGACGTCCGTAAACTCTTTCCATGAATGGGCTCCTTTGTGGTTTTTTCTTAATTATACAGGATTCGTATCGAAAAAGCTACAAAAAAATCTCCCCCGGATTCCGGGGGAGATGGGAATGAAACTCACAGGCTGTTCAGATATTCCTTTGCATAGTAGCCGTACATAGCGGCAGCCTGGCACAGAGCGCTGCTGCTGTCGCCGAAGTGAGCCATACTCTGGCAGTAATTGCCCACGGAGTAGCTCAGCACACCGGTGGAGTACTGCACACCACCGGTGGTGTAAACGGCGGTCACGAAGACGGTTTGGTCAATCAGTTTGGCGGGAATGTCGGAAATACCGGCCCAATACTGGTTTGCGATATCTGTCATGGCCATGTTCATGGAGCCGGTAGCATTGTCGGCGGTCAGCACATCGGCGCTGTGATAGTCCTCCAGGGTCCAGTAATACAGCGTTACATCACCCTCGGGCACAAAGGATGTAGTGAAATAATAGTTGATGGTGAATGCGCCATCGAAGGATACACTGGGTCTGCGCGTGGCATAGCCCTCAGCGTTGTAGACAAATTCTCCAACCTTGTTGGTGTCCACCTGCACCAAGGGAGCAACGAAAGCATCATCATAAGCCGCAATCAGCGCCTGTTGTTCGGCAGTGACGTTGGTATTCATCAGTGCGTCCGGCTTGTAGCTGAAGTGATTTTGGGCGGCGGTGCCGTAGTTCAGAAGGGCCACGCACAGCCGGCGCAGGTTCTCGTCGGTGGAGGTGGCCAGCTTGCTTTCGGCATAGACCTGGGCATTATAGCCCTTCAAGTCGGTGTACAGATAACTGCCGTCCTCCAGCTTGATGTAAACCTTGAAGTAAATCGTATCGGCCATGTTCTTTGCGGGGATACCCTGGGAATGCACCATGAACTGCTGACCGTCGGTAACGGCGCCGGGGATAATGTGCTGGGCATTGTCGATGGTGCCGTCAGCCATGGGGGAGTCCCAAGTAATCAGACCCATGTCTGACAGGGGAATCTCGTCGGCATTTTCCAACTGGAAGTAGATGTTGTACTGAATCTGACCCTCGAAGGAAACGGAGGGAGCACCCAGGGTCAGAGTGGGCTCGGTAATGGGCTGGGGAATCTCGGCATAGTAGCAGTTGCAGTTTACATCGCCGGAAATGCCGGAAATCCGACCCGCCCAGGAATATTGCCACATCCAGGTTCCGCCGTTGTAGGTGTTGGAGCTGCTGACCTGAGAAATCCACTTGGGCAGAGTGTTGTAGTAAGCGTCGGTGAAATAATTATTGAACCAGGACAGGAAGGAGTACAGGCCAGGCTGGAAGCCTGCGGCACGGATGGTGTCACAGAAGCCCCGAACGGTGGCAATCCGATCCTCGGCGCTCATGTTCTTGTGGACGGGCTCTTCCATGTCCAGCCAAATAGGCAGAGCACATTTTAGATTGTTGGCCTCCAAAGTGTCCAGCACGAACTGGGCCTCAGCAATGGAATCCTCCGGGGACTTGGCGCGGGAGTAGAGGGAAATGCCGAAGGGAATGCCATTATCGATGCAGCCTTGGGCATTGGCCAGGAAGGTGCTGTCCAGAGTGGTGCCCTGGCCAATTTGCAAAATGGCGAAATCCACACCATCGGCTGCAACCTTGATCCAGTCAATCTGGCCGTTCCAGGAGGAAACGTCAATTCCGAATCCCTGCTTGGGATTGGGGTTGTTCCGGTCGGTAATCACGCAGGGCTGGTTCTGCAGCTCCACTGTCTTGGTGGAGGTGACCAGAGCGCCGGTGCTGTCGATGTAGTGGCTGATAGCCTGAGCGGTGAGTACGTAGGTGTACACACCGGCATCCAGGGTGCCGAATTTCAGATTCTGATCCACGGGATTTTTGCGGATGCTGTAGCTCTTTCCGTTTGCCTCATCGGCGGATTTGATGGCGGGTTCTGCGGTCAAATCCGACCCGTGATACATGGCGGCGCAGATGGTGCCCAGGTTGTTATAGGTGGAGTGCACGTTGCCCCAGAGGGGGAAGCTCTTACCGTAGGCGATGGAGGCGGGGGACACGGCATCCGAGATGGTCACATCTCCGGTCAGGTGCTCGGTCATGGCGCAGGCGGTGGCATCAATGTAAAGGGTTGTGTCCTCGTATGCAACCTCGTACCAGTAGCCGCCGGCGGTGCTTTCGTGGAGTGCTTGGGCGGTGAGGACGGTGCCGGCGTGCAGGGTGTACGGAATCAGGTCGCTGTCCGCTGTCGGGGCGGAATACAGGCTGGTTTCGCCCTGAGTTTCGATTAGCAGATTGGCGCTGTAAGTGGCGGCAATATAGCTTTCGGCAGCGTGGGTCCGGCTGGCGGGGGCGAAATACACCATGCCAAAAACCAGGAGGGCAGCCATCAGTAAAGATGCGGCTTGTTTCAGCTTTTTCATGACAACGTTCCTTTCTGATGCGTGACGCAGGATTTTCCTTTATTTTATCAGCGGAGCAATCATATGTCAATAAAGAATGCCTTGTCCAGTCTGAGCATTTCTTGACAAAACCTTTGAAATGTGGTAGTCTTTCCAGGAAATTATTTGATTTTTTATCCATTTTGAAAAAATCCCCCTGCGTCAGGTATTGCTTATGACGCTGCGTTACGTGCTATGATGCACCCGTAAGGAGGCGAAAGTGATGTCCAAATACACAACAGGAGAAGTGGCAAAGCTCTGCGGCGTCTCCGTCCGAACCGTCCAGTATTACGACACCCGGAATATCCTGACCCCCAGCGAGTTGAGCGAGGGCGGTCGTCGGCTGTATTCCGAGGAGGACCTGAAGCGGATGAAGATCATCTGCTTCCTGCGTGATATGGACCTGCCCATCAATACCATTGCCCAACTGCTGACCGATGAACATCCCGAGGATGTTATCGAGCTGCTGCTGGATCAGCAGGCAGGGTTGCTGCGGGAGGAAATTGACCTGCGGCAGGATCGGTTGGAAAAGCTCAATGGGCTGCGGCGGGAGCTGAAGGATGTGGAGCACTTCTCTGTAGAAGCCATCGGAGACATCGCGCACATTATGGAAAACAAGAAAAAACTGCGTAGAATTCGTATGACCATGCTGGTCGTTGGACTGGGTGTGGAGCTGATTGAGGCAGCTACCATTGTCCTTTGGTCGATGACGGGAATTTGGTGGCCCTTTGCAGTGGGCCTGGTTCCTATGATTGCCGGCGGGGTGTGGGTATCTGCCTACTATTACCGCAACATCGGTTACATCTGCCCCAGATGCCACGAGATTTTCAAGCCCCGGTTCCGGGAAACCTTCTGGGCATACCACACCCCCGTTGCCCGTCGACTGCGCTGCACCAAGTGCGGTCAGAAGAGCATGTGCGTGGAAACCTATTTCAAAAAGTAAAATTGGTAGGGGGCGATATACGTATCGTTCCCTCAGAATCAATTTGCTCAGCTCAAGACCGGATGGTAATCATCCGGTCTTTTTTTGTGGTATACAATCAATCATGCAAATCCCAATACAGGGGACTGTCACCATGGTGTTTCTTGACAAGAATTATCGAATGTGATAGTCTAAATTATTATATGCGTGGAGGATTCGGAATGAAAAAGGGAAGTGCGCTGGCGCTGTTGCCTATTGGCGTATTTTTGCTGTTCTACTTGGGATTAGGTCTCCTGTTCGAGTATGTTTTGGAGATTCCCATGGGCTTTTACAATGTGCCAATCGTCATCGGATTTTTGCTGGCAATTCTGACTGCATGCCTGCTTCGTCCTAAACAGCGTTTTGAGGAAAAGCTGGAAATCATGGCTCGGGGGCTGGGAGATAAAAATATCCTTACAATGCTTCTGATTTTTTTGGTAGCCGGTGCCTTTGTTGGTGTGGTGGGCCGTAGTTCTGCTCAGAGCGTGGCGTATTTTATGCTTTCACTCATTCCTGCCCGCTATGCGGCAGTGGTGCTGTTTCTGGTCGCTTGCTTCGTATCGTTGGCGATGGGAACCTCTGTGGGTACGATTACGCTGCTTGTACCCATCGCCGTGGAGGTTTCTCAGGCGGCTAGTCTCAGCGTGCCTCTTTGCGTGGGCATTGTGGTGGGCGGGGCCATGTTTGGCGATAATCTTTCTTTCATTTCCGATACCACCATTGCAGCCTGCAACGGTCAGGGCTGCGCTATGCGTGATAAATTCCGGGGTAATTTCTGGGTGGCGTTGCCTGCTGCCTGCGTAACACTGGTCATAGTGCTGGCGATGACTGCCGGACAGGAGACCGCCACCATTACCGGAGAATACGACCTAATGCAGATTCTTCCCTATTTGCTGGTGCTGCTGGGCGGTGTAGCTGGCATTAATGTGTTTGCGGTGTTGCTGGGGGGTATTCTTTCGGGAGCCGTCATCATGCTTGCAACGGGACAGTGCGAGATCCCTGACCTGCTGGCCAACATGGGCTCCGGTGCGTCAGGAATGTTTGAAACATGTATGGTCGCGGTGCTGGTCGCTGCATTGTGTGAGTTGATTCGGACTTATGGCGGCTTCGATGTGTTGCTGAATTTTATTCGCCGAATCTTCCGGGGAAACCGGGGCGGTCAGGTGGGAATGGGTTTGTTGGTGGGTGCCATGGATATCGCCACAGCCAACAACACCGTGGCTATCGTCATGGCCAATCCCATCGCGAAACAGATGGGACAGGAGTACAATATTAGTCCTCAGCGGTCAGCCTGTCTGCTGGACACCTTCTCCTGTGTGTTCCAGGGAATCATTCCTTATGGTGCTCAGATGCTTGTGGCCGTGTCAGCAGTGGCGGAAATGGGGCTACAGATTTCTGCCTTTGACGTGATGAAGTATCTGTTTTATCCCTATCTGCTGCTGGCGTGCTGCCTTATGACGATTTTTTTGAGCAAGGGAAGGGTAAAAACAACACCCCCTCTTGACAGATATGATACAATAAGAGATACGAAAAGCAAAACCTGAGAGGATGAAAACAATGGCTAAAGATAAAAAGGTCGAACAGATTACCGATATGGAGGTGGACTTTGCCCAGTGGTTCACCGATGTCTGCAAGAAGGCGCAGCTCATCGACTACTCCTCCATCAAGGGCGTGTTCATCTACCGTCCCTATGGCTATGCCATCTGGGAGAATATTCAGAATATTATGGACAAGGAATTCAAGAAGCAAGGTGTTGAGAATGTCTATATGCCGCTGCTGATTCCTGAGTCCCTGCTGCAGAAGGAGAAGGATCATGTCGAGGGCTTTGCCCCCGAGTGTGCCTGGGTCACCATGGGCGGCGGCGAGAACCTGGAGGAGCGTTATGCCATCCGTCCCACCTCCGAGACGCTGTTCTGCGAGCATTTTGCAAACGTTCTGCAGTCCCACCGGGATCTGCCTATGAAGTATAACCAGTGGTGCTCCGTGCTGCGTTGGGAGAAGACCAGTCGCCCCTTCCTGCGCCACCGGGAATTCCTGTGGCAGGAGGGTCACACCATCCATGCCACCGCGGAGGAGGCTAAGTCCTTCACGGAGACTATGTTGAACGTCTATGCCGACTTCTGCGAGAACGTGCTGGCTATGCCCGTAACCCGCGGACAGAAGACCGACAAGGAGAAGTTCAACGGCGCCGAGGCTACCTACACCATCGAGTGTATGATGCACGACCGCAAGGCTCTCCAGGCCGGCACCTCCCACTATTTTGGCGACGGCTTTGCCAAGGCCTTCGGCATCGAGTTCACCGATAAGAACAACCAGCGCACCAACCCCCACGAAACCTCCTGGGGTGTTTCCACCCGTTTGATTGGCGGCATCATCATGACCCATGGCGATAACAACGGTCTTGTTCTGCCCCCCAAGGTTGCCCCTGTGCAGGTGGTCATCCTGCCTGTTGCCCAGCATAAGCCCGGTGTCCTGGACGCTGCCAATGAGCTGAAGAACCGCCTGATTCAGGCCGGTTTCCGGGTCAAGCTGGACGATTCCGACAACTCCATGGGCTGGAAGTGCGCCGAGTACGAGATGAAGGGTGTGCCCCTGCGTGTGGAGTGCGGTCCCCGTGATCTGGAGAACGGTCAGTGTGTGCTGGTCCGTCGGAACGACCGTGAGAAGATTGTTTGCAAGCTGGAGGACCTGGAAGCTGCTGTTGCTGAGCAGCTGGAGGCCGTCCACCAGGGTATGTACGAGCGCGCCAAGAAGAACCTGGACGATCACATCTACGAGGCCCACTCCGTGGAGGAGGCCAAGGCCCTGCAGGATGCCAACGGCGGCTTTGTCAAGACCATGTGGTGCGGTGAGCTGGATTGCGAACTGAAGATGAAGGAAGTGGCCGGCATGTCTTCCCGCTGCATTCCCTTTGCACAGGAGAAGCTGGGTGACACCTGCGCCTGCTGTGGTAAACCCGCCGAGAAGATGATCTACTGGGGCGTGGCATACTAATTTAGTCGTATTTAAGAAGAATTCTGAAAGCGACGCAGTTGACTGATTTGGTCAACTGCGTCGCTTTACGCATCTAAGGAGGGAAATGTGAATCGAATTGTGATTATCGGCTGTGGAGGAGCGGGGAAGAGCACCCTGGCTCGGCAGTTGGGAGAAAAACTGAAACTTCCGGTGGTACACCTGGATAAGCTGTTCTGGAAACCAGGTTGGGTACAGGTGACACAGGCGGAGTTTGATATTCTCCACCGGCAGGAGCTGGCGAAGGATAAGTGGATTATGGATGGCAATTTTAATCGCACCATTCCGGAACGGCTGGAGCGGTGTGATACTGTCATCTATTTGGATTTCAGCCGCTTGGCCTGCGTCCGGGGTGTGATCAAGCGGATTGTTACCACCCACGGAACTGTCCGTCCGGATATGGGCGAGGGCTGCCCGGAGCGGATTGATTTTGAATTTCTGAAATGGGTTTGGAATTTTAATAAGAACAAACGGGAGCGTTATTATCAGCAACTGAAGGATACACCTCATGCACAGGTCATCATCCTCAAAAACCGTCGCCAGGTAAGGAAATTTTTGAATTCCCTCGGGTAAATGATTGCTTAGCGGTGTAAATACTACCACGTCATTGTGAGGAGGGGCTTTGCCCCGACGTGGCAATCTCCTGGCACCATCTGAATTCTTTCGATGCAGTTGGTTAGATTCTCCCGGGAGATTCCCATGGGCCTAGCGGCCATCGCAATGACGTAGTTCTATTTTTGCGCACCGCTAATCCTGTAAACAATCCTCTATCCCCTTAACTATTTTCTAAAAAAGCCGTTGTAATTTGAGGGGGAATTTGGTATACTAACGAGAGACACAAAGAAACGGAGGTATTTTCTATGAAATCCATCCGCGAAATCTATAAAATCGGCAAGGGGCCCTCTTCCTCCCACACCATGGGTCCGGAGCGGGCGGCCAAGCTGTTCAAATCCCGCTATCCCCAGGCGGATGCGTTCTGGGTGATTCTCTACGGCTCTCTGAGCAAAACCGGCGTGGGTCACGGTACCGACCGGGTGCTTCGGGAGGTTCTGGCTCCTTTGCCTACTGATATTGTGTTTTCGGACGAAAACATCCCCAATTCCCATCCGAACACCCTGGATTTTGTTGCCTTTTTGAATGGTGCGGAAATCGGACAGCTCCGGGTAGAGTCCATCGGCGGTGGAGATATCCGCTATGCCGGACAGGCCGATGAGCAGAGCGAAGAGGTCTACATCGAGCATTCCTTTGCGGAAATCGCCGATTTTTGCAAGTGGCGCTATATCAACACCCTCAGCGAGTACGTGGAGCTGAATGAGGGCCCTGAAATTTGGTCCTTCCTCATGGAGGTCTGGCAGGTCATGAAGCAGTCCATCGCTGATGGATTGGAGGCCGAGGGTGTACTTCCAGGCGGCTTGAATGTCCAGCGCAAGGCGAAGTATCTGCTGAATCGGGATATTCCTGTGCGGGCGCCCGCCCTGGCGGAGTTCCGCCAGATTGCTGCCTATGCCTACGCTGTGGCGGAGCAGAATGCCGGTAACGGCACCATCGTCACCGCTCCCACCTGTGGCGCCTGCGGCGTTCTGCCTGCGGTGCTGAAATACGTCCAGGACACCCGTGGATTGACAGATGAGGAAATCTGCCGTGGTCTGGCGACTGCCGGCATTATCGGCAACCTGACCAAGCGCAACGCTTCCATTTCCGGCGCAGAAGCCGGATGCCAGGCAGAAATTGGCACTGCCTGCTCTATGGCCGCAGCTGCCTTGGCGGAGCTGTACAAGCAGGATTTGGATCAGGTGGAGTATGCTGCGGAGGTGGCAATGGAGCATCACCTGGGCTTGACCTGTGATCCTATCTGCGGTCTTGTGCAGATTCCTTGCATTGAGCGTAATGCGGTTGCCGCTATGCGGGCAATGAATGCCTGCAACTTGAGCTATTTCCTCACCGGATCCCGGAATATCAGCTATGATATGGTTTGCCGTGCCATGCACGAAACCGGCATCAATCTGAACCACCGTTTCCGTGAAACCAGCGAGGGCGGCCTGGCCAAGCTCTACAATAGAAAACGTAAATAACCGAAAGGAAGAATAGAAACTTATGAAACTCGGCATCGTTGGTTTGCCTAATGTAGGCAAGTCCACTCTTTTCAACGCCATCACCAACGCCGGTGTCCCGGCGGACAACTACGCATTCTGCACCATCGACCCCAACGTGGGCGTGGTGTCCGTGCCTGACGAGCGGCTTCAGTGGCTGGCTGACTTCTATCAGCCCAAAAAGCACACGCCCGCTGTTATTGAATTTGTGGACATCGCCGGCCTCGTTAAGGGTGCCAGCAAGGGCGAAGGCCTGGGCAACAAGTTCCTGAGCAATATCCGCACCACCGATGCCATCGTCCATGTGGTGCGCTGCTTTGAAGACAGCAATGTGACCCACGTAGAGGGCAGCACCGACCCCATTCGTGACATTGACATCATCAACCTGGAGCTGGTCATGGCGGACATCGAGATGGTGGAGCGCCGCATCGACAAGTGCCAGAAGGCTGCCAAGGGCGGCGACAAGAAGTACCTGGGTGAGGCCCAGTTGCTGAGCGGTCTGCTGGAGCATCTGAACGAAGGCAAGCTGGCCCGTACCTATACCGACGATGCCGAGGAACTGGCAATCATCGGTCAGTCTGATCTTTTGACTCTGAAGAAGACGATTTATGTGGCAAATTTGGCTGAAAATGAAATCAACGAGCCAGAAAATAACCGCCACTATATGGCGGTCAAGGCGCTGGCCGAGGCAGAAGGTAGCCAGCTGCTGCCCATTTGCGCCAAGCTGGAGGCGGACATCGCCGAGCTGGACGACCCTGAGGAGAAGGCTATGTTTATGGAGGAGCTGGGTGTTGCCGAATCCGGTCTGGATCGGTTGATTAAGGCCAGCTATGCGCTGCTGGGCCTGATCAGCTTCCTTACCGCCGGTTCCGACGAGTGCCGTGCCTGGACCATCAAGCGTGGCACCAAAGCCCCCCAGGCCGCCGGTAAAATTCATACTGACTTTGAGCGTGGCTTTATCCGCGCCGAGGTCATTGCCTTTGAGGATTTGAAGACGCTCGGCACCATGGCCAATGCCAAGGCTCAGGGTAAGGTCCGCAGCGAGGGCAAGGAATACATCATGAAGGACGGCGATATCGTCAACTTCCTGTTCAACGTGTAAATTTTACAAACAGGAGGCGCAGAATGAAAAGAAGTTGTCTTGTCGTTCTGGCGGCAATGATGCTGTTGCTGTGTGCCGCCTGCGGCGAAAAAGATACGAAGCCGGACAAAACGGTGGAGGACACCCGGGAAACTCTGGTGGAGCAGGAATGGAACGGGCTTGTGTTCTATCTTGGGCGGGACTTTACCAAGACCTGCGAAACGGAGAATACCATTTCCTTTACCAATGGGCTTATGGACTACGAGTTGTCCACCTGGGCCTTGAACGTATTTGAGGACGATGCCAGCTCTTCGCAGAAATTTGCCAACCAGTATATTCATATGCTCCAGGATCAGCTCGTCACGGAGTCTACGACCGAGGAAGAGGCTCCTGAGTTGGATGTGGAAGTCGGAAACGACAACGGCATTTACTATGCGGTAATCGAGTACGAGGAGGATTACTTGGTTTGCGGATTCTATGTGGACAGCAATTACGGCTGGCTGGCCACCATCCGCACCGAGGATTATGAAACCTATCGGGACAGCATTCTCAATTACCTGACCATTGGTCGGATTGTGGGTACCTTTGATCCCTCTACCGCCAGTAATGTGACAAAATAAGCAAACACCGGCACCTTTGGGTGCCGGTGAAATTTTATGCCGCGGCGGCCTGCCGCAGCGAATCGATAACCACAGAGGGGTAGGGGGTGGGGTTGCACTGGGTGTCGCTGTCGTAAACGCCACCGCCGGAGACATTGCCGAAGGTCTGTCCCCAGCCACCATAGTAGTTCAGGTACTCGGTGAAGTCATTGTAATGGTTGTTGGTGTAGAAGACGAAAATCTCATCGGCCTCAATGGTGCCGTCCCGGTCCAAATCCTGCCGGGTGTACACCAGTCGGGCAGCGCCACGGGTGATTTTACTGCCATCGTTGTAGGGTTTGGCAGCGTAGCCGGGGGTCACGGTGCCGGTGGTGCCGATGTCCATTTCGTAGTACTTGGTGCCGGAATTCTCAGGGAGTTTGGGCTCGTAGGGATACTTGCTGGTGTTGTTGGAATAGTTGGAGTGGTTGCACCGCAGATACTCGCCCCAAATGCTGGCGGAGGGCTTGGTGCTTTTCTTGGTGGTGTAGTTGGCGGGCAGGTCCTGAGCGGTGCCGCCGAAGGCATACATATAGGCCGCAACTTCCTCCAAAGTGATGTAGGCGCCGCCTTTGTAGAGTCGCATGACCTCATTCCCGTCGACGTCTACCACAATGTAGGTGTTGCCGCCGTCGGCATAGTAGCTATCGCTGTTGCGGATGTACTTTCCGCCCACCATAGGTTGGTTCTCCGCCCGGATGAAATCGGGACCGGGAACTTCCAGCTTGCCGGACAGGAAGCCGTGCTTGGAGCGGAATTGAGCATCCTGATAGCTGGCGGCAGGAGCGTAATTTTTGTAGAATTCTGCCTTGGTCATACCCTCGTAGGGGTCAGTCGCAGGGATAGAGGGCTCTGTCTGCTGGGGTGGCTCGGTAGGAGGTGTTGTAGGGAATATGATGGGAGCTGTGGTTTGAGAGGGGGCGGTGGTTTCGGTACCGCTAGGAAGGGTGGTACAGCCGGTCAGCAGGCACAGAGCCAACAGCAGCGCAACGATTTTTTTCATATTCTTCTCCTTATTCGTTAATCACGGTTACCTGCACCGCTTTCATAGCTGCCAAGGCGTTGCGATGGCTTTCGGGGGTGACACCGGCACAGCCAAGTGCATCCACGAAAACCGGAACCTCGGGGAAAAATGCTTTTACAAGCATAACGTTGGAAATTACGCAAATATCGGTACAAAGACCCACGAATGTGACGCTGTTGATTTCTTTGCCGGAGAGCTGTTCTACCAGCGCTGAAGAGCCGAAGGTGGGCTTGTCGATGGGGGGAGTGATACGAAGAGCGTCCAACTCGGCGCGAATCTGCCAGCCGTTGGTATTGCGAATGCAGTGGGGAACCGGCAAATTACGACCCTCCTGGGTGGAGAGGTAATTCTCTTCGTGGGTATCCCGGGTAAACAGCACCTGCCCATCGAAAGACTGAATCAGATTCTTCACATAAGGTACAATGGCTTTGGCTTCCGGACTGCCCAAAGCGCCATCGATAAAGTCGTTTTGCATATCCACAACAATCAAGTAGTTCATGTCGATTCCTCCTTTTTCTTTATTATATCGCTTTGCGGCGAAATGGCAAGAATATTTTATAAAGAAAACCGGCACAACTGTGCCGGTTTCAGAAGGGAGAATCAACCATCATTAAAGATAATGGTATCGTTTGCGGTATTTCACCAGGAAGAATGCCGTCAGCGCCAGGGCTACCAGCTCGGCAACCACAACAGACCACCAAATACCGTCCAGTCCGAAAATCATGGGTAGTAGCATCACAGCCGCAATCTGGCAAACCAGTGTCCGCAGGAAAGAAATCAGCGCGGAAATCAGACCGTTGTTCAGCGCAGTAAAGAAGGCAGAGCCATAGATGTTGATGCCGCAGAGCAGGTAGGACAAAATGCAGATGCGGAAGCCCCGGATGGTCATTTTCATAAGCTCTGGGTTGTAGCCCACAAAAATCGAGGAGAGGGGGTGGGCCAGCAGCTCGGCAGACAAGGTCATAATCAGGGAGAAAATGCCCAGAATCACCAGACTCTTCTTGAACAGGTTTTTGAGCTCCAGGTGGTTGTTTGCGCCGTGGTTGTAGCCCACAATAGGAGCAGAACCTACGGAAAAACCAATGAAAATGGCGATAAATACGAAATTGACGTACATAATCACACCATAGGCGGCAATGCCGTCCTCGCCGGCATAGGTCATAAGCTGCCAGTTGTATAAAATCGCTACGACATTCATGGAAATGTTGTTCATTAGCTCCGAAGAGCCGTTGGCGCAGGTGCGAAGCAAAGCACGCCAGTCAATTTTGGCGCGGCACAGCCGAAGTAAGCTGGTGTTATCCCGGGAGAAGTAAATCAGCGGGACGATGCCGCCGATGAATTGACTGATGGCGGTGGCGGAAGCGGCGCCGACCAGTCCCCAGTGGAATGCGCCTACGAACAGCGCATCCAGCGCTATGTTGCACACGCCGGACAATACCGTCATAATCAGGGAAAGATTGGGCTTTTCTGCCGCAACGCAGAAGCTTTGGAAGGCGAACTGTAATACATAAGCCGGTAGCGCCAGCTGAACGATGGTGCTGTATGTAACGCAGTCTTCCAGCATCTGTCCCTCAGCGCCCAAAAGCTTGGCGGCAGGACGCAAAAGTGCCAGGCAGACAGCAGTCAAAATCACGCCGCCAATCAGACAAATCTTCACCAGCATGGAGAAAATCTCGTTGGCTCGCTTTTTGTCGCCCATGCCCATGGTCATGGAAATCAGGGCGGTGCCGCCGGTTCCAATCATGAAACCCAGGGCACCGAAGACCATCAGGTAGGGCATAATTAAATTCACGGCGGCGAAGGCGGTTTTGCCGGCAAAATTCGACACGAAGATGCCATCCACCACACCATAAATTGAGGTAAAAATCATCATAACAATGGACGGCAGGGTAAAGCGCAGCAACCGTCCATAGGAAAAATGATCGGATAATTGGATTTTCATAAAAAACTCCTAACAATATGCTGTGAAATAGGATAGATCATTCTTTCACAAATGTCAAGGAATAAAAAGACCGCCCCCGAAGGAGCGGTCTGGTATTTTACACAATGCCCTGAGCGTTCATGGCGTCGGCGACCTTCAGGAAGCCGGCAATGTTAGCACCGGCAACGTAGTTGCCTTCCATGCCATACTCCTTGGCAGCAGCGTCCAGGTTGTGGAAGATGTTGACCATAATGGTCTTCAGCTTGCTGTCCACTTCCTCGAAGCTCCAGCTCAGACGCTCGGAGTTCTGGCTCATCTCCAGAGCGGAGGTGGCAACACCACCGGCGTTGGAAGCCTTGCCGGGGCAGAACAGGATGCCGCTCTCCTGGAAGTACTTGGTGGCTTCCAGAGTGGTGGGCATGTTAGCACCCTCGGCGACAGCGAAGCAACCGTTGGCGACCAGCATCTTGGCATCCTCCAGGTGCAGCTCGTTCTGAGTAGCACAGGGCAGAGCCACGTCACAGGGGGTGGACCAAACGCCCTTACCCTCGTGGTAAACGGCGTTGGGGCGGGCCTTGGCATACTCAGTCAGACGGGCACGCTTGACCTGCTTGACATCAATCAGGGTAGCCACGTCGATGCCGTCGGGATCGTAAATCCAGCCGGTGGAATCGGAGCAGGTGACGGGCTTGGCACCCAGCTGCCATGCCTTCTCGATGGCATAGGTGGCAACGTTGCCGGCGCCGGAAACAACAACGGTCTTGCCCTCCAGGGACTTTCCGTTGCACTTGAGCATCTCATCGGTCAGGTACAGCAGACCGTAGCCGGTGGCCTGGGTACGGGCCAGGGAGCCACCGTAGCTCAGGCCCTTGCCGGTGAACACACCTTCGTACACACCGCGGATGCGCTTGTACTGGCCGTACATGAAGCCGACTTCACGGGCACCAACGCCGATGTCGCCGGCGGGCACGTCGGTGTCAGCACCAATGTACTTGTACAGCTCGGTAATCAGACTCTGGCAGAAGGCCATGATTTCCCGGTCGGACTTGCCCTTGGGGTCGAAGTCAGAGCCGCCCTTGCCGCCACCGATGGGAAGGCTGGTCAGGCTGTTCTTGAAGGTCTGCTCGAAAGCCAGGAACTTCATGATGGACAGGTTGACGCTGGGGTGGAACCGCATACCGCCCTTGTAAGGACCGATGGCGGAATTGAACTGAACACGGTAGGCATTGTTAACCTGAACCTGACCGTTGTCGTCCACCCAGGGAACACGGAACAGAATCACACGCTCGGGGGTGGTCAGCCGCTCCATCAGCGCATTCTTGCGGTAGGACTCCTCGTTGCGCTCGATAACGACACGCAGGGATTCCAGCACTTCCTCGACAGCCTGGTGGAATTCGGGCTGACCGGGGTTCTGGGCCTTCACTCTGGCCAGGGTCTCGTCTACATAACTCATATACAAATGTCCTCCTTAGGAAGAATAATTACGTGCCTCATTGTAGCAGATTGCATTTAAGAATACAAGTACTTTTTGCAATTATTTTTTGGAAACTTGCAGAAAAATTATAACCGGGTGGCAAAATGGCTGATTGCCACCCGGAAAACGAAACTTGTATTTGTGCAAAATTTCACCTAGCCCGGGGGAGCAGTTCCCGGACGATGATTTGAGCCAGTTTATCAAGCCCTTCGGCGGTGGTTTCCCGGCTCAGGGACACTCGGAAAGATCCGTCGATAATCTCCGGCGCAACCCCCATGGACTCCAGTACATGGCTGCGGTGACCCTTGGCGCAGGCGGATCCGGCGGAAACGCAGATGCCGTATTCTTGCAGAATGTTGATGGAGTTTTGAGTGGGCAGACCGGGAATGGACAGGTTTAGAATGTGAGGTGCTTCATGAGCGCCGTTAATTGCAAGTCCGTCCAGGGTCCTCAGCTTTGCAACCAAGCCCTCCAGAAGTTCCTTTTCCCGAGCCACATCCTCTTTCATGGTGGCAGCACCTGCGGCACAGGCAGCGGCAAAGCCTGCAATGGCGGGCGTACCCTCGGTGCCACTGCGGAACCCGCTTTCCTGACCGCCGCCCAGTAATAGGGCGGGAAAAGACTTGAGCCGGGGGCTGATATAAAGTGCACCGGCGCCCTTGGGGCCGTGAATCTTGTGGGAGGAAACGCTGATCAGATCCGCACCCAGGGTTTTTGCTTGGAAGGGTATTTTCAGGAAGCCTTGTACTGCGTCGGTGTGGAAAATGGCATCCGGGCAAAGCTTGCGGGTCAGTTTGGCCATTTGGCTGATGGGCATTACAGCGCCGGTTTCGTTGTTGACCATCATGATGGAAACCAGGATGGTATCCTTGCGAAGCGCAGACCTCAGGTCGGCGGCGGTAATGCGCCCCAGGCTGTCGGGCTGGAGGTAGGTCACCTCAAAACCTTGCCCTTCCAGTTCCTTCATGCAGTGCAAAATGGCATGATGCTCCACGGCGGTGGTGATGATGTGCTTGTTTTTCTTGCCGAAACGCTTGGCGGTGCTGAAAATCGCCCAATTATCTGCTTCAGTGCCGCCGGAGGTGAAGAAAATGCGGTCATATTCTGCGCCCATGGCGGTGGCTACCTGATGCCGTGCGTCCCGGAGCGCATAGGCAGCCTCGATGCCGAAACTGTAGAGGGAGCTGGGATTTCCCCAGCCTTCGGTCATAGCCTTGGTCATAGCCTCCACAGCCTGCTTGCAGGGCTTGGTGGTGGCGGAGTTGTCAAGATAAATCATAATTTATATCCTCTCGGTGGTGTAAATGATTGTTTAGCGGTGTAAAAAATAGCACGTCATTGCGAGCCAGCGTAAGCTGGCGTGGCAATCTCCTGACAATAAAACATATCAGTTCCCTTTAGAGGAGATCGCCACGGGCCTAAAGGCCCTCGCGATGACAG
>JBGVDR010000094.1:0-3940 GCA_045119455.1 Faecousia sp. | reverse complement strand
ACCTGCATCTTCACAGGTATTTCAATTTCACCGGGTCCCTCGTTGAGACAGTGCCCAAATCGTTACACCTTTCGTGCGGGTCGGAACTTACCCGACAAGGAATTTCGCTACCTTAGGACCGTTATAGTTACGGCCGCCGTTCACCGGGGCTTCGGTCGAATGCTTTGGATTGCTCCGGACATCCTTCCTTAACCTTCCGGCACTGGGCAGGTGTCAGCACCTATACGTCAGCTTTCGCTTTAGCAGGCACCTGTGTTTGTGGTAAACAGTCGCTTGGGCCTCTTCTCTGCGACCACACTATGCTCCAGGAGCAAGTCCCTTCACAATGGTGGCTACCCTTATCCCGAAGTTACGGGTACATTTTGCCGAGTTCCTTAACGAGGGTTCTCCCGCGCACCTTAGGATTCTCTCCCCGCATACCTGTGTCGGTTTACGGTACGGGCGGTGCTCATCTCACTAGAAGCTTTTCTCGACAGTGTGGGGTCAACGACTTCGCGAGTATTTCTACTCGCTCCGCGTCACGCCTCAGCCTCAGGTGTGCGGATTTGCCTACACACCAGCCTACACGCTTGCACAGGAACTACCAGTCTCCTGCTCGCCTACCCTCCTGTGTCACTCCATCGCTCAAACAATTCACACCGGTACTGGAATATCAACCAGTTGTCCATCTCCTACGCTCTCTGCCTCGGATTAGGTCCCGACTTACCCTGGGACGACGATCGTTGCCCAGGAATCCTTATGCTTTCGGTGGGAAGGATTCTCACCTTCCTTTTCGCTACTCATACCAACATTCTCACTTCCCATAAGTCCACCATGCCTTACAGCACAGCTTCTGCCCTATGGGAACGCTCCCCTACCCCACACACCTAAGTGTGTAGCCACAGCTTCGGTTCCGTACTTTAGCCCCGGGAATCTTCGGCGCAGGGTCTCTCGACCAGTGAGCTATTACGCACTCTTTAAATGGTGGCTGCTTCTAAGCCAACATCCTGGTTGTTTATGAGACCCCACATCCTTTTCCACTTAGTACGGCATTTGGGACCTTAGCTGGTGGTCTGGGCTGTTTCCCTTTTGACTACGGATCTTATCACTCGTAGTCTGACTCCCAAGCTCTGCAGCATAACCATTCGGAGTTTGACAGGGTTCGGTAACCTTTACGGCCCCTAGCCCGATCAGTGCTCTACCGCCTATGCTTACTACTTGAGGCTAGCCCTAAAGCTATTTCGGGGAGAACCAGCTATCTCCGCGTTCGATTGGAATTTCACCTCTACCCACATCTCATCCGAAAGCTTTTCAACGCTCACCGGTTCGGTCCTCCACGCAATTTTACCTGCGCTTCAACCTGGACATGGGTAGATCACTGCGGTTTCGGGTCTACGTACAGCAACTTGTCGCCCTCTTAAGACTCGCTTTCGCTTCGGCTCCGTGTCTTCCACTTAACCTCGCTACTGCACGTAACTCGTTGGTTCATTCTTCAATAGGCACGCCGTCGCTTTCGCTCCGACTGCTTGTAGACATACGGTTTCAGGTACTCTTTCACTCCCCTCCCGGGGTTCTTTTCACCTTTCCCTCACGGTACTATGCGCTATCGGTCGCCAATCAGTGTTTAGCCTTGGAGGGTGGTCCCCCCTGCTTCCCGCAGAATTCCTCGTGCTCCGCGGTACTCTGGATTCCGGCCTCGCCGCTCTGCCTTTCGCCTACATGACTATCACATGCTATGGTGTATCTTTCCAGATACTTCAGCTAGGCCTGACTTTGATTATGCCGGTCCTCAACCCCACATACCCGAAGATATGTGGTTTGGGCTCTGCCCTCTTCGCTCGCCGCTACTGTGGGCATCTCGTTTGATTTCTCTTCCTCCGGGTACTTAGATGTTTCAGTTCCCCGGGTTCCCTTCCTTTCGGATAACTACCCATGACGGTAGTTGGGTTTCCCCATTCGGATATCTACGGATCAATACTTGCTTGCAGTTCCCCGTAGCTTTTCGCAGCTTACCGCGTCCTTCATCGGCTATTGGCGCCTAGGCATCCGCCGTATGCCCTTAGTAGCTTGACTTTTCAGCTCCTAAGAACTTTAACGTTCCTAGTCTTTTTTGTTTTTACTCGTTAACTCTTTCTTGCTTTATTTCGCAATTTCAGAGGTGCCAGATGGTCTCATCAATCATCTGGACTTTTTATTCTTCTGTGAAGTTTTCAAGGTACAATTTAAGTGGTGGAGACGAGCGGAATCGAACCGCTGACCCCCTGCTTGCAAGGCAGGTGCTCTCCCAGCTGAGCTACGCCCCCACTTCATTATGTAATTATTCATTTGGTGGGCCTAAGTGGACTTGAACCACTGACCTCACGCTTATCAGGCGTGCGCTCTAACCAGCTGAGCTATAGGCCCGAATAATCACTTTGAAGGCACAGAGCCTTCAAAACCAAACAAAACCTAAGCAAATGTGCGTCGACTGAAGTCTACGGATTGTCTTCACAATCCATGTCTCCATAGAAAGGAGGTGATCCAGCCGCACCTTCCGATACGGCTACCTTGTTACGACTTCACCCCAATCATCGACCCCACCTTAGACGGCTGGCTCCTAAAAGGTTACCCCACCGGCTTCGGGTGTTATCAACTTTCGTGGTGTGACGGGCGGTGTGTACAAGGCCCGGGAACGTATTCACCGCAGTATGCTGACCTGCGATTACTAGCGATTCCGACTTCATGCAGGCGAGTTGCAGCCTGCAATCCGAACTGAGATCGGGTTTCTGGGGTTTGCTCTGCCTCGCGGCTTCGCTTCCCTCTGTTGCCGACCATTGTAGTACGTGTGTAGCCCAAGACATAAGGGGCATGATGACTTGACGTCATCCCCGCCTTCCTCCAAGTTGTCCTTGGCAGTCTCCCATGAGTCCCCGGCATTACCCGCTGGTAACATAGGATAGGGGTTGCGCTCGTTGCGGGACTTAACCCAACATCTCACGACACGAGCTGACGACAGCCATGCACCACCTGTTTTCATGTCCCCGAAGGGAAAGCTCCATCTCTGGAGCGGTCAATCAATGTCAAGCCTTGGTAAGGTTCTTCGCGTTGCGTCGAATTAAACCACATACTCCACCGCTTGTGCGGGCCCCCGTCAATTCCTTTGAGTTTCATCGTTGCCGACGTACTCCCCAGGCGGGGTACTTATTGCGTTAACTCCGGCACAGGAGGGGTCGATACCTCCTACACCTAGTACCCATCGTTTACGGCCAGGACTACCGGGGTATCTAATCCCGTTCGCTACCCTGGCTTTCGCATCTCAGCGTCAGACACAGTCCAGAAAGGCGCCTTCGCCACTGGTGTTCCTCCCAATATCTACGCATTTCACCGCTACACTGGGAATTCCCCTTTCCTCTCCTGCACTCAAGTCCCCCAGTATCCAAAGCCATACGGGGTTGAGCCCCGCATTTTCACTCCAGACTTAAAGGACCGCCTACATGCTCTTTACGCCCAATAATTCCGGACAACGCTTGCCACCTACGTATTACCGCGGCTGCTGGCACGTAGTTAGCCGTGGCTTATTCGTTTACTACCGTCATTACACAACATTGTTCACATCATGCACATTCGTCATAAACAAAAGAGCTTTACGGTCCGAAAACCTTCATCACTCACGCGGCATTGCTCCGTCAGACTTTCGTCCATTG
Source organism: Faecousia sp. (assembly GCA_045119455.1). Taxonomy (GTDB): domain Bacteria; phylum Bacillota; class Clostridia; order Oscillospirales; family Oscillospiraceae; genus Faecousia. The sequence goes on along the minus strand of JBGVDR010000094.1, from coordinate 278 downwards.
CGGAAGATTCCCCACTGCTGCCTCCCGTAGGAGTCTGGGCCGTGTCTCAGTCCCAATGTGGCCGTTCAACCTCTCAGTCCGGCTATGGATCGTCGACTTGGTGAGCCGTTACCTCACCAACTATCTAATCCAACGCGAGCCCATCTTTCAGCGATAAATCTTTGATGTGTCTGTGATGCCACAGTCACATGTTATGCGGTATTAGCAGTCGTTTCCAACTGTTGTCCCCCTCTGAAAGGCAGGTTGCTCACGCGTTACTCACCCGTCCGCCACTAAGT
>JBGVDR010000093.1:0-2130 GCA_045119455.1 Faecousia sp. | reverse complement strand
TCCAAATTTCTTTTCCCTCGCCACACAGGACAGGCCCAGAGAGATTGCATAGGCAAAGGCCAACAGCCCCTCCCAAAAATAGATACACGCGTACCAACCAAGGGCAGTCGTGAGATCCCCTTTCACACCGAACATGATCATAATCAAGCGAGGGAATTGGTCGACTGTCCGGGCCATCTCATCCAAACTGTCCTTCAAGGATAAAAGTTCAAAATAGCAGAATCCGCACAGCAGTAACATGATCCCCAGCCAGATCAGCAGGGTCTTTCTGGTTTGGCGGAATTCGTTTTTAATCAATGTTTTCATGTTCACACCTCCTTAGCTGCGGAACTGAATGTCTTTTTTCAGAAAGACACCGTAAGAAAGCACCAAAAACAGGGCAAACAGCAGCACACACCATCCAAGATACCGGAGGTCATAGAAGCCGTTTTTGGAGATATCAGCGGCTCCGAAGAAAGAGTAGGGAGACAGAAAGCTGATAGCTCGGTTACTGACGATGTTGGAGAAGCTGGTAATACAATACTCCACAAATACGACTAATCCGGCGGTCAGCAGCGGACTGCGGTTGCGGGAAAACAAAATTCCCACCATCAGGCCCATTGCAGCGAAGAACAGCGTAACAAGGGTCAGGGACAGGGCAATCAGGAAAAACTCTCCCCAAGGAGTTCCGGAACGGAATATTGCCATGGCGAAAAGGGAAGCCAGCAGATACCCCGTACCCACAATCGCCACGCCGACAAACACGGTCAATGCCTTTGCCCAATAAATTGCTTTCCGGGGAAAGGGCTTTGTAAACAGATATTCCGAGGTTCCTTCCGTACATTCTCTGGTGTGAATGGAAATGCCGAAGTGCATCCCAAAAATGCCGGAGGCAATCATGAAAAAGCTGGTCAGGAACCCGTAAATACCCAGCGGAGATGTCAGGTATTCCATCGATACGCCGACACTCCTGTAAAAGTCCGTGGTGCCCATGGTTTCAAAGAGTTCCACGGAGGCAGCATCCAGAAAGCTGTAATAAGTCGGCGTCATCAAAAAAATACACAGTGCCAAGGCGATAGCCCAGCCCAGGATATAGGTTCGATGCCTTTTCAGTTCATATTTCAAAATGACCATGCCTGACACCTCCTTACGCATAGTAGTGCATGAAGATTTCCTCCAAAGAGGGCTCTTCCAAAAGCACATCGTCCAAATGCAGCAGGTGAAGCTTGTCAATAATCGCCGTGATATTTCCGTTATACATAAAGGAAACAGAGGTCTTATCCGCAGTCTCCGCATAGTTCGCAATGCCGGACAAATCAAAGAAATCGCGAGGGATAGCCTCCTTTGCGCTCAGAGAGACTTTCTTATAGCCGCTCTCACGCAGTTCTTTGATGGACTGTATGCCAATAAGCTGTCCCTCTTTCAGAATGGCCACCCGGTCACACAGTTTCTGCACCTCACTCAGCACATGGGAGGAAAAAAACACGGTAGCGCCCCGGCTGTTTTCCTCCTTCAGAATATCATAGAAAGCCTGCTGGATCAGTGGGTCTAACCCGCTGGTGGGTTCGTCCATAATGATCAGTTTGGGTGAAGTCATAATGGCAGACACGATACCCACCTTTTTCTTGTTGCCCAGAGAAAGGTCTGCAATCTTGCGGGACAAATCCAGATTGAGCCTGTCGGCAAGCTCCTTCATCTTTGTCTTGCAGTCCATGCCGTACAGATCGGCGGTGTACTGCAAAAGTTCACGGACTTTCATGTTTTCGTAATAGCTGTTCTCGCTGGGCAGATAGCCCACATCCTTGGCAATGACGCTGGCCTTGGAGTGACAGTCCAAACCGAAGATAGATGCACTGCCTCCGGTGGGACGGATCAGCCCCATTAGGGTGCGGATTGTGGTGGACTTACCCGCACCGTTGGGGCCGATAAAGCCGAAAAACTCTCCCTGGTTGACAGAGAAACTGAGGTTATTGATTCCTCGATGCTTCCCATAGTGCTTGGTCAATTCATTCAAGACAATCGCTTGTTCACTCATTTCAAATACTCCTCCTTATAAAAATTTTTCCGCAGAATTGCGATGTTCTTCTCAAAATCCTCCATGACAGCCTGAAAATCGAAAGCCGCCGCCCCCCGGTACCCGGCCGCATAGCC
>JBGVDR010000092.1:0-30205 GCA_045119455.1 Faecousia sp. | reverse complement strand
TGTCATCGCGAGGGCCTTTAGGCCCGTGGCGATCTCCTCTAAAGGGAACTGATATGTTTTATTGTCAGGAGATTGCCACGCCAGCTTACGCTGGCTCGCAATGACGTGCTATTTTTTACACCGCTAAACAATCATTTATCTTCTTAAAAAAGCAAACTGGAGCCGTCGCCGGCTTTTTTTGTCAGGCGTCCGTTCTCTACAAAGCCCATCTTCTCCAGCCAGCACTGGAACTCCGGAATGGCGGTCTTGCCGGTGATCTCCCGCAACGCGGCCGTTTCCCGGAAGCCGGTGGTCTGGTTGTTGAGCATAACGTCGTCGCCGTGGGGGTTACCCATAAAATAATTACACCCCGCCAGGGTCAGCAGGCTGGCCAGATTCTCAATGTCATTCTGGTCGGCCTTCATGTGGTTGGTGTAACAGCAGTCACAGCCCATGGAAATGCCGGTTAGCTTGCCCATGAAGTGATCCTCCAGCCCCGCCCGGGTGACCTGCCGGGCATCGTAGAGGTACTCCGGACCGATGAAACCAACCACAGTATTCACCAGGAAGGGGGAGAACCGCTTGGCGAAGCCGTAGCACCGGGCCTCCATGGTCACCTGATCCGTGCCGTGGTGGGCGTTGGACGATAGTTCCGAGCCCTGCCCGGTTTCAAAATACATCACATTGGGACCCTCCGCCGTGCCTTCCCGAAGCAGGAGCTGTCGAGCCTCCTCCAAGGTGGCGGCGCTGAAGCCGAAGGCTTCGTTGCCCTTTTGGCTACCTGCGATGCTCTGGAAAATCAAATCGCAGGGCGCGCCATCCCGTACCGCCTTCATCTGGGCGGTCACATGAGCCAGCACGCAAATCTGGGTGGGAATCGCCCAATGCTCCTTAATTTCCTGGAACCGGCGCAAAACTCTGCCCACCTGCTCCGGCGAATCGGTCACCGGGTTTAAGCCAATCACTGCATCGCCTGCGCCGAAGCTGAGACCCTCCAGCACCGAGGCGGTGATGCCGTCCGGGTCGTCGGTGGTGTGGTTGGGCTGGAGCCGACAGCTTAAGGTGCCAGGCAGACCGATGGTGGTGTTGCAGTGGGCTGTGACGGTGATTTTTTGGGCGGCGTAGATCAAATCCAGGTTGCTCATCAGCTTGGCTACCGCCGCAATCATCTCTGCCGTCAGTCCCCGGCGGATGCGGCGGATGTCCGCCTCGGAGGTGGCTTCCGACAGAATCCACTCCCGGAGCTCCGCTACTGTCCAGCCCCGAATCTGGCGATAAACGGCTTCGTTTACATCGTCCTGGATGATGCGGGTGACCTCGTCCTCCTCGTAGGGCACCGCCGGATGCTCCCGCAAATCCCCCAACGTCACCGCTGACAGCACCACCTTCGCTGCCACCCGTTCCTGAGCCGATTCTGCGGCAAGTCCTGCCAGCTTGTCGCCGGTCTTTTCCTCGTTGGCCTTGGCCAGGACCTCCTTCAGGTCTTGGAAGACGTATGTTTTTCCTAATAGTGTGGTTTTTAGTTTCATGGTTATCCCCTTTGATGTTGGTGAGATAAATACATGTTTAGCGGTGTAATCACAAGTGTGTCATTGCGCGACGAGGCAATCTCCTGATAATAAAGCGTATCAGTTCCCTTTAGAGCAGATCGCCACGGGCCTAAAGGCCCTCGCGATGACAGACATTTCTATACGATTTTTAGAGCTGTTCGTTACCGAGTGAGCCCAATGGTGGACGATTACCGCCTGGGTAGGTGACGAGATTTGCCGCGGGCTATGCCCGTAAACAATCATTTACCCTTCTATGCCGCCTTTTCTCGTCAGCAGCAAGGCTACCGCCACGGCGCTGATGCCTCCGGCCAGTTTGCCTGCAATCATGGCCGGCAGTAGTGCCGGCGCAAATCCAGCGGTGAAGCCCAGATGGTCGCCGAAGACGAAGGCCGCCGACACTGCAAAGGCGATATTCACCACCTTGCCCCGCCGGTCCATGTCCTTGACCATGCCGAAGGTGGCAATAGAGTTTGCCAGGCTGGCCACCAGCCCTGCCGCGGCGGTGTCGTTGATGCCTAATTTCCTCCCCAGCGCCAGCAGGGGCTTTTTCAACACTTTGGTCAGTACGAAAACCAGAGGAAATGCCCCCGCCAGCACAATGGCAATGGCTCCCACGGTCAGAAAGCCCTCCTCGATGCTGGCCAGCCCTGGGATGAGCTCGAAGCCCGTCAATTCCTCCACAATCGCCGCCGCCAGTCCAATCGTAATCATGGCGACGATAATTCTGCCGAACCAGCCGAAGCCCCGAATCATCCACTTTTCAGCCTTCCACAGTCCCAGGGCAATCAGCACCGCAATCAGCACAATGGGCACCAAATTTCGCCCCACCATGCCGATGGGATATCCAGCCACCAGTCCGCCCACCAGCACTCCCACCGGGATGGTGACGATACCGCAGAGAATGCCCTTGGCCATGGCGGGGCGGTCCTCCGGACGGAGAATGCCCATGGCGACCGGCAGGGTGAACACGATGGTTGCCCCCAGCATGGAGCCGGTGATGACGCCCCCCAGCATAGCCGCCCGGGGGTCGGCGGTGAGCTCCGTGGCCAAAGCGCCACCGCCCATGTCGCAGGCGAGAATCGTCCCTGCGAACATGGCCGGGTCTGCCCCCAGTGCCCGATACACCGGCACAATCACCGGCTTTAACAGTCCCGCCAGCACCGGTGAGAGGGTGATTACACCAATCATGGCAATGGCGAGCGAGCCCATGGCCAAAATGCCCTCTTCAAATTCCTTGCCCAGCCCCAGCCGGTTGCCCAGAATGCGGTCCAGGGCACCCAGCACCGCAAAAATGGCCATGAGCCAAATGATAATTTCGTACGAGGACATTTTTCTGCCTCCTAGGTTTTGTTTTCCTGATCCAGAATTGCCACTACCGCCGCGTCAATGGGCGCATCCATGCAGTACCGTGCCGCCACGGTGCCCGTGGCCAGCAGAACCCGGTCACCCTTGCCGGCACCTACCTGATCGGCGGCCACCAGCTCACCGTTGCCGGTATCCACCAGCAGAAAGGTCTGCCCCATCAGGCAGGATGCTTTTCGTGTGGCCCATACCGAGCCGGTGACTGTTCCGATTTTCAATTCAATCCCTCCAAAATTTCCTTTGCCAAGGGCGTGAGTACCGCCCCGGGTGGCAGGAAGCCGCCGTTGAGCCGAATCTGCTTGGCCTCCTGGGCGGTGATGACCCGCCTCCGTCCGCCGTCGGTGAACAAAATGCCCCAGTTTTTCAACTCCCGCTGGGCAGTGGCAATAGCGCATGCCAACCCCCGGTTCCGGGGGGATTCCGGCAGACCCGGGGTGTAGAGGTAAACCTCAATCCCCTGGGCAAGCCCTGCTAGAACCGGCTCCTCCCGGAATCGCAGGAGCTGCCCCAGGGTCAGCGAGCCGATGACGATGGCTTCATACTGTCCATCCTTGACGTACTCAAAGCCCAGCGCCACCGGCGGCTTCTGCCCAATCAGCAGGGCCCGGCGCATGGCTCAATCCTCCCGAAATCCCCTTTTTCGTAGCCGCAGGCATTGGCTTCGTCAAAATCCAGGTGGGCTGCCGACTGAAAATCCGGGGAAATACGCACAATGACGTCCTCAAAAATCACCGGTCGCCGGGAGAAAACCCGCAGCCGAACCATTTGACCGTCCTTCACCCGGAAACGTTCCCCGTCCGCCGGAGTCAGATGAATGTGCCGCTGGGCAACCAGAACACCCCGGTCCAGTTCTACTGTGCCCTTGGGACCTTGCAGGGTGGCACCGGGGGTGCCGTCGGTGCGACCGGACAGCTTAATGGGGGGCTGAAGACCCAGTGTTCGTCCGTCGGTGAGGGATATCTCCACCTGGGCTTCCTTCCGCTCCGGACCCAGTACCGCCACATTTTCAAACCGCCCCTTGGGACCGACTACCGTCACCCGCTCCCTGGAAAGGAATTGCCCCGGCTGGGAGAGGGGGCGCTCCGGGGTTAGACCATGCCCAAACAGGCGCTGCGCCTGCTCCGTGGTCATATGCACATGGCGCCCGGATGCCTCTACGGGCACGAAAAGCCGCTCCAGGATTTGCTGGGTCAGAAGTTCCAAATTGCTCCGATCCATTAAAGCCCTCCCTTCGCCTGAATCATCAGAATATACACCATACTACTCATGCGGTTCAGCGCCTGCAGAATGTCCGGGCGGGCGCAAATCCCCTCGGAACCCGTGAACGCATGTGCCGCTGCAAGCTCCGCCGCCCGCACAGCACAGCGGCACCGGTTGAGTCGAAGCACCACTGCCCCGTCAGATACCTGGGGCATGAAATGGGGCTGCTTGAAGAAATCCTGGGGGCGGTGAGAGCGGGCGCGAAGCTCTTGCTCGGTCAGCCCGCAAAGCTGCAGATTCTGTACAGGCTCGTCCATGACTTCCCAGCGAATCAAGTTCCTGGCAAGCTCCAATATCTCTCCAATTTGACCGGAATAGGGGGCTGGAACCTCCATTTGGCAAAGTAAAAGTTCCGCTTCCAGCGTGTCCATCGCCCCCCGGAAACCGATTCTGGGGTGGGTTTTAGGGACCAGAACGTTGCCCCTTAAGTGGGTCATGTGCTCCGGTTTTTCTCGCAGGATTGCCCCGGAAACCGTTACAAATTCCCCAATTGCCGCCTGGCTTGCCGGGCGAATCTCAATCCGCTCCCGGGTCAGAAAATCCCGGGCGCCGGGAGTCAGCGTGTCCTTCTCCCCGAGAAAATACACACGTTTTCCTTCCCGGTTGCGGATATTCGCCCGGACGATTTCCTCGGTGCAGAGCATCAGCTCTTAGGACTGGGAGCGCTCTTGCCGGTCTTGGGCAGGATGGCATCCACCTCGGTGTGAGGACGGGCGATGACGTGGACAGAAATCAGCTCGCCCACCTTTTCCGCCGCCGCGGCGCCGGCATCGGTGGCAGCCTTTACGGCACCCACGTCACCGCGCACCATGACAGTCACCAGACCGCCACCAACCTGCTCCTTGCCCACCAGCTGAACGTTGGCGGACTTGACCATGGCATCTGCCGCCTCGATGGCGCCAATCAGCCCGCGGGTTTCAATCATGCCCAAAGAATTCGTGTCCATAATGATACATCCTTTCAAAAATAGTGAGAAAAAGAATTGTTTACGCAATCCATATATCGTAGGGTGGGGGCTTGCTCCCGTCCTAACATATTAATGTTCATTGGCTCAGAACCAACGTCCGAATTATGACCGGCAGGGCCGGGCCCACTGGGTTGCCCACATCCAAATAGCTTCCCTCGGCCAGGCTCAGCGAATCCAGGCACAAAATCGTCTGCTCTGGTCCAAGCCGCAGGCTCAGCGCCTGCCCCAGTGCCTTGGCCATGTCCTGCTCCAGCGCCAGATACACCGGCCCCGGCGGAAGAACCCGGCACAGCTCCTCTGCAAAAGCAGCCACCCGGTCGTAACTGGGGGAGGGGAGTCCCGGCAGCGCCAGCACCGGCAGTTGGTCCTGCACCGCAAAGGCCCGGGGAATTTGGGCAATGTCTGTGACCTTTGCCACGGGCAGACCCTTCATCGGGAAGGTCACATTTTGGTGAAACACCGTACTGCCGGAAAGCTGTGTGCTGTGACAGCCGGCACCGATGACCGTGGCACGAATCGTATGCCTGCCGAGGACATACTCTCCCCGGCACAGCCGACTTCGCCGAATGGCCTGCCCCAGCTCCGGGCCTAAATCCCCAAAAATCCCCGGGGGCTGTTCAGTATCGATGCAGTCCGCCACACCCCCGGAAAAGCTGAGCATCGCCCCTGGCTCCGCCTGCCAGATTTCCGTTGCACCCTCCCGGGTCCACAGCCGTTCCAACAGGGAGGTCGCCGGACGAAGGCCTGCAACCTCCTCCAGTGCCTGGGCCAAAAGCTCCGCCAGGGCGGTAAGCTGTTCCCGGCTGGGAAGTTGTCCGATTTTCAAATCTGTCAACCCATCCAGCACTGGAGAAATATAGCTGATTTCTCCGTTTTCACCCAGTTTTACCAACCTTCCGCCCACATTCATGCACCCGGTTTTCAGGATGATACCCTCCTGAATCAACGCCAGATTGCTGGTGCCGCCGCCAATATCCATGTGCAAAATGGGCTTGCTTGTCCGCTCCGACCGCTCCACCGCTCCGGCGCCCCGGGCTGCCAGCTCACTCTCCAAATCCGGTCCGGCGGTGGCAACCACAAAGTCCCCGGCAAAATCCGACAGCGCCTGCACCACCGCCCGGGCATTCTCCTTCCGGGAGGTCTCCCCGGTGATGATCACCGCCCCGGTGTCCACATCCTGCCGACGAATCCCGGCACGTTCGTAATCGGCGGACACAATCTGCCGAATTGCCGCGCCGTCCACATGGCTTTCATCCAGCACAGGCGTGAAATGCACCGGGCTCTGGTACAGAATTTCCCGCCGGGCAATCTGCATCCGGGGTACCGCAAAGCCCCCCGCCCCGTTCTCCACCTCCAACCGGGAAACAATCAGCTGGGTAGTGGTAGTGCCCACGTCCAGCCCCACGCTAAGCAGTCCCTCAGCCACCGGCCACCTCCAGCAGCACCCGCTTGGCGCCCGCTATGGTGACGGGACAGGGGTTGGTGGCGCAGCAGGGGTCCTGCGCAGCTGCCTGGGCGATGGACTCCAGCTTGTCCTGAAGCTGGCGAGGGCTTACGCCTGCTTGGGCCAAATTCTCCGGCAAGCCCAGCTCCCGCCGCAGGCGCCCCAGCCGATTCACCAGCGCCCGCACCGCCATGGCATCCGACCGCCCTTCGATGCCTGCCGCACGGGCGAGAATGGCATACTTTTCCGCCGCCGCAGGCAGATTGTGGCGCATTACCGCCGGCAGAAGAATGGCATTGAGCCGCCCATGGGGCACATGAAATTCTCCGCCTAGGGCATGGGCGAGTCCATGGCACAGCCCAAGTCCTGCCTGGGTAAAGGACAACCCTGCCAGGGTGGAGGCGCTGTGCACCCGCTCCCGGGCGGACAAATCCCCCTCGAAAGAGCGCCCCAATTCCACCAGCGTCATCCCGAAGGACTCCCTGGCTAGAGTGTCGGTGATGGGGGTTGCGTTGGTGGCAGTGAAGGCCTCCAGGGCATGGGTCAGCACATCGAAGCCCCCGTCGGCAATCAGGGCAGGGGGGAGCTTGACCACCAAGGCTGGGTCAATAATCGCCATCTGAGGGGTTAGGGAATTGTCCACCAGCGGGTGCTTGATTCCTTGGTGGGTCAAAATGGCGAAGGAAGTCACCTCCGAGCCGGAGCCGGAGGTGGTGGGCACCGCCACCAGTGTGGCCTGAGAGCCGGAAAAATATTTCATGGCTTTCGCCAAATCCATGGCGCTGCCGCCTCCCAGCGCCACAATGGCATCCGGACCAAATGCCTTTGCCGCCGCCGCAGCCCGGGCGGCCAGCTCCACACTGGGGTCCGGCGCAACCTGAGAGAAAATTTCCACATTTTTCGCTCCAGACTGCTCCGCAAGGGTCTGTGCCAGCCCGGACTGCGCAAAATAAGGGTCGCTGACCACCATCAGCCGCTCCGGGCGCAGCTGTTGCATCCATTGCCCGGCATCGCCCCAGCAAATCCTTGTGCCGGAATAATAAGCCTGCATCGTCGTAACCACCGCCTTTTCTCCGGTAGTGTGTCCGAAAATCCCGGGTATTATGTATCGGATTAGCAAAATATCCAAATTCAATATTAAGAAACTGTCACAAAATACTATTGCGTATTCTTGCGTTTTGTGCTATAATCTCCGTATCCAGGTGGATTATGCCTACTCCACAAAATAGGCATCGTTCATCAAAAAAGGAGGAAAAAACAACCGTCAGACTCACGGTGCGGCAGTGTGGAGACCTGTCGTAATGCTTCCGCTGTTATGCTCGGCGGAACGCGAGGACATACGCGAAAGGCTCGGTATGTCTAGAGTCGTGCAACTATGGCAAGTTTGTCCCTGAAGAACATCAAGAAGATCTACCCCCACAACGGCGACGACGCCAAGAAGAAAAAGAAGAAGGGTGAGCCCGAGAAGAAGATTAACCTGCAGATCACCGATAAGGGTGTCGTTGCAGTCCAGGAGTTCAACCTGGAGATCGCTGACAAGGAGTTCATCGTTCTGGTCGGTCCTTCCGGCTGCGGTAAGTCCACCACCCTGCGTATGATCGCCGGTCTGGAAGACATCTCCGAGGGCGAGCTGTGGATCGGCGACAACCTGGTCAACGATGTCCCCCCCAAGGATCGCGACATCGCCATGGTCTTCCAGAACTACGCTCTGTACCCCCACATGACTGTTCGTGACAACATGGCTTTCGCTCTGAAGCTGCGTCACACTCCCAAGGCAGAGATTGACCGCGCCGTCAACGAGGCTGCTGAGATTCTGGGCATCACCGATTTCCTGGGCCGTAAGCCCAAGGCTCTGTCCGGTGGTCAGCGTCAGCGTGTTGCCATCGGCCGTGCTATCGTTCGTAAGCCCCAGGTCATGCTGATGGACGAGCCCCTGTCCAACCTGGACGCCAAGCTGCGTAACCAGATGCGTGCTGAGATCATCAAGCTGCGCGAGAAGATCCAGACCACCTTTATTTATGTTACCCACGACCAGACTGAGGCTATGACTCTGGGCGACCGTATCGTCATCATGAAGGACGGCTTCATCCAGCAGATTGGCACTCCTCAGGAGGTCTTCAACCATCCCTACAACCTGTTCGTCGCTACCTTCATCGGTACTCCTCAGATGAACCTGTTCGATGCCAAGCTGGTCAAGCAGGGCGGCAAGTATGCTGTCAAGCTGGCTAACCTGACCGTCGAGCTGTCCGAGGAGAAGCAGCAGGCTCTGGCTGCCAACAACGTCGAGGAGCAGGAGATTGTTCTGGGCGTCCGTCCCGAGCACATCACTCTGGAGAGCAACGGCATCGACGCTGTTGTTGACGTGTCCGAGATGATGGGTTCCTCTGTCCACCTGCACGTTACCGCTATGGGTCGTGACGTGGTCGTGGTGGTCTCCACCATGAACATGACCGGCGCTGAGGTTGCTGCCCTGCACGGCGGCGCCCCTGTGAAGTTCAACTTCGGTGGTCACGTCTGCCACGTCTTCAATAAGGAGACCGGCATCAACCTGGAGGCTTAATTCCATAACTTCCTCAGCACCCCTGCATCCGCAGGGGTGCTTTTTGTAAACTTTGTGCGTCATTCACGTCCCTCTGCGGGCGGTAAGCGTCCGCCTTTTCCTCGCCAGACGTACATTTCCGGAGAACATTTTTCCTTGATTGAAAAACAATGCTTGCATTTTGGGAAATTTGTGGTACAATGTTAGGGATAAATCGATGCGATACTCGCAGTTTCGTATTTTTCCATAGGAGGATGATCCATGAAAAGCAGTCCGAAGTATTTTATTGTGGAGGCATCGGCTCTTCCCGAAGTGTTCCTGAAGGTGGCTGAGGCCAAGCGCCTGCTGGCAACCGGTCAGGCCGCTACCGTCAACGAAGCCACCAAGCTCACCGATATCAGCCGTAGTGCGTTCTATAAGTACCGAGATGCGGTGCAGCCCTTCCAGAAGATGAACGTCAGCCGGGTGATTACCTTCCAGTTCATGCTACATGATGAGCCGGGTGTGCTGTCTTCTTTGCTCAGCATTTTTGCGCAGGAGAATACAAACCTGCTGACCATCAATTCCATCACCCCCACCAACGGCTGCGCCTTGGTGACCATCACCGCCGAAACCACCGAGATGGTAGTTACGCTGGATGAGATGCTCCGCATGCTGACCCAGACTTCCGGCGTGATTAAGGCCGAGGTTCTGGCTGGCTAATTCCATATTCCTCGCAGGGCAGAGAATTCTGCCCTGCTTTTTTGTGGTGACAAACCCGGATTTTTGTGCTATACTGTACTGAGAATTTTGGAGAGAAGGTACTTCCATGAATAAATTTGTCGTCCCCCAGCGCTCGGCGGCCGAATGGCTGTGCAAAATTGGCACTTTTTTTGGCCTAAGCCTGTGCTGGCTGCTGTGCTGCGTGCCGGTGATTACCATCATACCCGCCGGTGTGGCGCTGTACGATACGGTGGTGCATTGTCTGTTCGGCAAGGATGAGCACCCCTTCCGCCGGTTTTTTAAGGATTTCAAGTCCGAGCTGCTCCGTGGTATGGGCCTGAGTTTGATTTGGGTTGTCGTGGGCGTTGTGTACTTCATGGGCTTCTGGTTTTTGTCCCTTGCCGGCAAGGAGAATCAAATTCTGCGGCTGTGCTTCATGTTTTACGCCGGCACCCTTCTGATTCCGCTGAGCCTGCTCAGCTGGCTGATTCCTCTGGAGTCCCGGTTTGCTCTGGGCGTTGGCGGCCTGCATAAGATGGCGATGATGCTTTCCCTGGTGAAGCTTCCCCGTACCGCCGCTTGTCTTGGTATGCTGGTTGCGGCGGTGCTGATTATTTTCATCATGCCGGTGATGATGGTGCTCCTGCCGGCTATTTATGCCACCCTCCAGGCGGTGCTGATTGAAAATACCCTGATTGGCTGTGAAGAGCCGGAAGAACCCGCCGAGGGAAATGCGTAAAATCTGCCGCCTGTCTCTGACGGGCGGCTTTTCTGTTCTGGACATTCGGCGGAAACTGTGTTAAGATATAAGGTAAGAAAAAATGATGGAGTTGATCCTAGTTGGATTTTGACAGCACCTATGTAAAAATTGACCTGGATACCATTGCAGCGAATTTCGACGCGGTGCGCCAAAAGACCGGTGTGCCGGTGATGGCGGTGGTCAAGGCCGATGCCTACGGGCACGGCGCGGTGCAGGTGGCCCGGCTTTTGCAGGATAAATGCGCCTTTTTTGGCGTTTCCTCCATTTTGGAGGCCATGGAATTGCGCCAGGCGGGGCTGACGGCGCCGGTTTTAATACTGGGGCGGAGCCCCATTTCCGCGTTTCCTCAGGCAGTTCGGGAGGATGTGCGCCCCACGATTTTCCGCTACGAGGATGCCTGTGCGCTGTCTGAAGAGGCCACCCGCCAGGGAAAAACTGCCCGGTTCCACATCGCCGTGGATACCGGCATGGGGCGAATCGGATTGCTGCCCACCGCTGAATCGGCGGATGTTTGCAAGGCTATGACCCAACTGCCTAACGTGATGGCCGAGGGCGTCTTCAGCCACTTCGCCACGGCGGACTGTGCGGACCTTTCCCGAGCCCAAGCCCAGGCCCAGCGGTTCCGGGAGTTTCTGGCGCTTCTGCATGACCGGGAGGTGCAGATTCCTATCCGGCATATGGATAATTCCGCTGGACTGATGAATTTTCCCGACCATTATGAGATGGTACGCTCCGGTATAGTCACCTATGGCCTGTATCCCAGCGCCGAGGTGGAGCCCGACCTGCTTCCGCTGACCCCGGCGCTGCAGTGGCTCAGCCGGGTGACCCACGTGAAAACCCTGCCGGAGGGTCGCCCCATCAGCTATGGCGGTACCTTCGTGACCCAGCGCCCCACCACCGTGGCTACCGTCAGCGTGGGCTATGCCGATGGCTACCGCCGAAGTTTGTCCGGGCGGTTTTATGTGCTGATTCGGGGCAAAAAAGCGCCGATTCTGGGCAGAATCTGCATGGATCAGATGATGGTGGACGTGACCGACATCCCCGGGGTTACATTAGATGACCCCGTGACCCTGGTGGGACGGGACGGAGACGAGCAAATCACTGTGGAGCAAATTGCCGCCGCGGCGGACAGCTTTAATTACGAGTTCATTTGCGGCATCAGCCGCCGGGTACCCCGCATTTATTGCCGGGACGGCAGGCAGGTCCGTTCGGTTCATTACCTGCTGGATACTTGATAACGAGAAGGAGAGAAAACTATGCCTGACCAGAATAGAACCTATCCTCCCCGCCGGCGTAAGCCTCGCCGCCGGGTGAATCCCAATTTCGTCGTTGCCATCCTGGCGCTGATTCTGATAGTGCTGGTGGTGCTGGCCATCGTGCTGACCTTGAATCCTCCGGGTAAGAACGATTCCCCTGCGGCTACCACGGTGCCCAATGTGCCGTCTTCGGCTCCCTCGGTGCCGGAGGCTTCCGACCCAACCACCCAGCCCTCTGAGCCCTCTGTGGACCCCTCCACCGAGCCTTCCACCGAGCCCTCCAAGCCCACGGAACCCAGCGGCCCCAAGGTGGTGGGCAGTGCAAGCATCGTCAATACCGGCGATATCCTTATGCATATGCCCTGCGTCAATCCCTGTGAAATTGGCGGCGGAAAGTACGACTTTTCCCCGTATTTCACCCATTTGACTCCCTTTGTTTCTGCTTTTGATTATGCGGTTGTGAATTTCGAAACCACCACCGCCAGCTTGAGAAACGGCTATAAATACAGCGGCGTACCCAACCTGAACACCCCGGACGAAATCGTCACCGCCCTGCGAGACTCCGGCTTCGACATGCTCCTGACCGCCAATAACCACACCTTCGACACCCAGACCCAGGGCTTCTTCCGCACCCAGGAGGTCATCCGCAACCACGGTCTGGACTATACCGGTACAATCTCCAATGCCGCCGACCATAATTTCCTTGTGAAGGAGATTAACGGCATTCGCATCGGCATGATTTGCTACACCTACGAAACCAATGCCGACCCCGATAAGGTCGCGCTGAATGTGGGCCCCACCCTGTCCAAAGATATCGAGGCGCTGATTAATACCTTCTATAAGACCGATGTGGATACCTATCGCAAGAATCTGGAGGCAGACCTGGTCGCCATGCGGGCCGCTGGCGCTGAGGCCATTGTGCTGTATATGCACTGGGGCGAGGAGTACAAGCTGGAGCACGATTCCAACCAGAAGACCATGGCACAGGTGGCCTGCGATTTGGGCGTGGACGTGATTGTAGGCGGTCATCCCCATGTGGTTCAGCCCATGGAGCTGCTGTCCAACACCAACAACCCCGAGCAGAAGACCATCTGCCTGTATTCCACCGGCAACACCCTGTCCAACCAGCGCCAGGGCAACCTGCCTTCCTACATCAAAACCGCCCACACCGAGGACGGCGTGCTGTTCAGCTTCGATTTCGTCAAGTATGACGATGGCACCGTTCGGGTGGAGAATGTAGATCTGGTGCCCCTGTGGGTCAATATGTACACCAGCTCTGCCACCGGCAAGGTGGTCTATGACATCCTGCCCCTGGATCCTGCGGTGGAGGATTGGAAGTCCGCTCTGGATCTGACCAATTCCAGCCTGGAGAAGGCCCAGGACTCCTACGACCGCACCATGGAAATCGTGGGTGAGGGTCTGGAGGAGATTAAGTCCTATCTGGCATCGTTGCCCCCTGTCGCATAATTTCACAAAGGGAGAGGCTTGCCCTCTCCCTTTTGCTTTTTACGGGAAATGGTTGTTTGCGGGCATGGCCCGCGGCAAATCTCGTCACCTACCCAGGCGGTAATCCCACACCATTGGGCTCACTCGGTAACGAACAGCTCTGAAAATCGTATAGAAATGTCTGTCATCGCGAGGGCCTTTAGGCCCGTGGCGATTTCCTCTAAAGGGAACTGATACGTTTTATTATCAGGAGATTGCCACGTCGCGCAAGCGCTCCTCGCAATGACACACTCGTGATTATACCGCTAAACAATCATTTATCCTTCTGTTTGTGAGAAATAAAAAGTATTTCTTGCAATTTTGAAGCAAATCGAGTAAAATTAAAATAGCTTTGAGAATTTATCGGACTGGGGGTGAGGGGATGGATGTTTTTCAACGCAGAGAGCTGAAATTTATTGTAAATGCCCGGCAGCGTGCCGCCTTGGAGGAACTGATGCTCCAGCACATGGAGCCCGACAGATTCGGCAACAGCACCATCTGCAACCTCTATTATGATACCCCCGACTACCGTCTGATTCGCCACTCCCTGGAAAAGCCGGTGTACAAGGAAAAGCTCCGCCTGCGCAGCTACGGTCAGATTAAGGACGGCGTGGACGTGTTCCTGGAGATGAAAAAGAAGTACAAGGGCGTGGTCTACAAGCGCCGCATCAAACTCACCGAGGAGCAGGCCCGGGCATTCCTGGAGCGGGGAGAGCCCCTACCCGAGGATAGCCAAATCGCCCGGGAAATGGTCTATTTCCGGGACTATTACAAAACCCTTGCCCCACGGGTTTACCTAAGCTACGAGCGGCAAGCCTGGTTCAGCACCGAAGACCCGGGCTTCCGGGTCACCCTGGACCGGAATATTCGCTTCCGCACCAGTGATATGACCCTGTATGCTCCGGTAGGGGGCGAGCAGATTCTGCCTCCGGAACTGTCGCTGTTGGAGGTCAAAGCCTCCGGCGGTGTGCCACTGTGGATGGTGGAGCATCTGAGCAAAAACGGCATCCACAAACAGTCCTTCTCAAAATACGGCAGAGCCTATCAGCGGCTCTTGCAGGAAAAATTAGCAGAAAGTCGAGGAAAAACCTATGCTTAGTGCCAATATCGAAAACTGGCTCAATTCCACCTTCGCCGGGATGTATGACTCCATGTCCGGCCTGACCTTGAAAACGTTTTTGATTTGCGTGGGCGTGGCGCTGGCGCTGGGTCTGGGTATTGCCCTGGTGTACAGCTTCCGCAGCGTCCATAGTGCCAGCTTCGTGGTGACGCTGGCGTTGTTGCCTGCCACCGTGACGGTGGTGATTATGATGGTCAATGGCAACCTGGGTGCCGGCGTTGCGGTTGCCGGCGCGTTCTCCCTGGTTCGCTTCCGTTCTACCCCCGGTACCGCCAAGGAAATTGGCGCAATTTTCCTGGCTATGGCGGTGGGTCTGGCCTGCGGCATGGGTTATCCCAGCTTCGGCTTCCTGTTCACCGCAATTATGTGCGTGATTATGCTGGTCTTCTCCCTGACCAATTTCGGTGGTCCCCGCCGGGGCGCCCAGCGGCGCATCCTGCGCATCACCGTGCCTGAGGATTTGGACTATCCCACGGTCTTCGACGATTTGCTGGAGAAGTACACCCTCAGCGCCGTACTTACCGATGTGAAGACCACCAACCTGGGCAGCTTGAATCGGCTGACCTATGCGGTGACCCTCCGTGCTGCCGGCACAGAGAAAGCGTTTATTGACGAGCTGCGCTGCCGCAACGGAAATCTGGAGATTAGCATGTCCATCCAGCCCGCACAGGATCGGGAGTTGCTGTAAATTCTAAAAATAATGTTTATTTTTGCCGGAAGGAGCTAATCCTTCCGGCTTTTTCTTTCTAATAAATGGTGCTTTTGGACAAAGACGGTAGATCTCAGCCCCAAAACCTTGATTATTTTCCGCCGATGTGATATAATTGCGCTATACTGCGGGGATTTGGACCCATACCAATCTCCCCACCGCTCCGTCACAAATTATGGAATGAGCACGAAAGGAAGACTCCCCCATGTCCAAGAAGATCCTGCGGATCGTTTCCCTGGCGATGGCGATTCTCCTTGCGCTGAGTTGGGTGCCTCCGGTGCCCACCGATGCCGCCGCCACTACTCCCAATGAAATAGAGCGTCAAATCATCCGTACCTTCAACGATGTCAAGGAATACTACGGCCGCAACTCCTTTGATGGCTATTGCGGCAAGTTTGTCAACGGCCAGCTTTACCTGCTGGGCATCACCAGCCGGGTAGTGGGCAACAACGGCAACGACGAATTTGACGAATACTGCAACCAGAAAATCACCTCCGGTGGCTATAAGGTCAAAGCCTACCCCGCCGAGGATTACACCATGCTGGAGGCGCTGAACGCCATCACCAAAAACGGCACCAAGAACGCCTACAATATCCTGGTGGGCATCGAGAAGACCAAGTCCACCATGGGCAGCCGCTACGGTCATGCCTGCATCATTCATGCCATCATCGACGGCATGGTTTACTATATGGAAAGCTACGACCTGAAAATCAACGGTCGGTTCTACCCCGAGGGAACACCCATCGTGTGCACCATCGAGGAGTTCGTGAAGTATTATAGCTATTCCATGCGGGAGTTCGACGGCATCATCCTCTTCGGTTTGAAGAACTATGCTGACCAGTGCCGTACATACCCGGCCAATCTGGAGGTCACCGCCTCCGTGGGTGCAGCCATTCGTACCGAGCCCTGCGATTCCAAGCTGGATTCCCGGTCCAAGCAAATCCGCTCCCTCAAGACCGAGGAAACGCTCCATGTTACGGGGCTATATTTGAATACTGCCGGGGAATACTGGTATCAAATCGGCGAGCAGGGCTATATCCGTGCCTCCCAGACTCAGGTTTCCAAGTTCCGTTATGACGATGTCATTGTAAAAAGTCCCGAAGCCCCCACCATTTTGCGCCAGGGCAAGGCATTCAATGTGAAGGGAACGGTTTATTCAGAATATAATCAGATTTCTACCCTTCGGGCCCAGGTCTTCCGCATCGATGCCAATGGGCAGACCCAAGCAATCAGCACCACGGATTCCGTGGACGGTACCAGCTATAAGCTGTCCTCCAGCTCTATTTCCAAGGGCCTGACCTTCCGCAAGCTCAGCGTGGGCAACTATCAATATGACCTGGCGGCCATCGTGGGCAATCACTATGTGGACGCAGGACGTCTGCAGGTGCAGTGGCAGACGGTGGAACTGTGGTCTTCGGACTTTCAGGTGCTGGAGGAATCCACGGGCTACAATGTGCTGACCCTGGACCCCAACGGTGGCTCCGTGGCGGTGCAGCAAACTCCGGTCACTGTGGGTGACGGAGCGGAGGAGCTTCCCATGGCGCAGCGTCCGGGACATGTGTTCCTGGGCTGGTATACCCAAGCCGAGAGCGGCGAACGGGTGGATGACACCTACGTCCCCGCAGGCGATATGAAAATTTATGCACACTGGATCAGCGAAGAAGAGCTGCTTTCCGCTTGGCAGGAACGGGGCGAGTGCCAGTTCTACCATAGCGATGGACGGACCACCATGGGCAGCTTCGTTCTCGATGGTGTATTGTATTATTTCAGCTCGGTGGATTCTGTGGGCCAGAGCTGGATGATGTGGACTGCCGCCGGTGCGGCATAAAAGGAGATAGGAAAATGTCGGAGGAAAAACAGTCGCTGAATCAGACCCAGCGCTACATTCTGCAGGTTCTGCAGGAGGTGGTGCAGGTGCTGGAGGAACTGAAGATCCCCTATTATATGCAAGGCGGCACCATGCTGGGCGCGGTGCGCCACCAGGGCTTCATTCCCTGGGATGACGATGTGGATTTGGGCATCCCCCGGGCGGACTATGAGCGCCTGCTGGAGCAGGTTTCGGCACGTTTGCCGGAAAATCTGGAGCTGCGCACCTACCAGGACGCCACCAGCCACCACTATTATTTTGCCCGCATTGTGGACAAGCGGTACCAAATCCGGCGCATGGGCTCCCTGGAGGAGCGGCTGGAGAATATCTGGGTGGATTTGTTCCCGCTGGACGGTATGCCCAACGGCGTAGTCCGCCGCAATTGGCACAAAATTCGCCTGCTTTGGGTGCGGCTGAAGTACCACCTGTCCTGCTTTGAGAAGGTGAATATCAAGCGCCCCGGTCGCCCCTGGATTGAGCGGGCCATCATCCGGATTGTCTGCGTGATTCGCATCGGCAAGTGGTTCAATACCCGCAAGCAGCTGGACAAGCTGGATCGGCTGCTGAAAAAATATCCCCCGGAAAATTCCGATTATTTGGTGAATTTCATGGGGCAAACCAACTATAAGTTTAACGAAATGTTCAAAAAAGAGGTCTACGGCAACCCTACCTGCTATCCCTTTGAGGAACTTTCCCTGGTGGGTCCTGCGGACTATGATGCCTATCTCAAATCCCTCTACGGCGACTACATGACGCCTCCTAAGGAATCCGACCGCAATGCCCACGTTTCCGAACTGGTGCCAATCGATGGGGAGGGGGAGAAGTAATGCGCCTTCAGGATATTGCTAAGCGGGGTGGCGACGGCGGACAGGGCTTGAAGGTTCTTTCTGACAGCGAGCTTGCCCAACTGCACCAGGTTCTGTTGCAGATTCTCGACGATGTGATTGAGATTTGCCAGACCCATCATTTGAAGTTCATTCTCATTGGCGGCAGCGCCATTGGCGCTCTGCGCTCCGGCGGTATCATCCCCTGGGATGATGATATCGATATCGCCATGCCCCGAAAGGATTTTGAAACATTCTGCCAAATCGTCCGGCGGGAAATGCCCGGCAAGTATACCATGCTCCACCCCCGAGATCGGGATAATTTCGGTCGGGTCATCCCCAAAATCCGCCTGCGCGGCACGGAATACCGCACCATTTTGGAACATGATTTGGACGATTGCGGCATTTTTATCGACATTTATACCATTGAAAACCTGCCCGACAATCCCATTTCCCGCACTTTTCAGGGCTTGATGGCTACCGCCATGGGTCTGGCCCTTTCCTGCCGCCGGATGTACCGGGGGCGGAAGTGGTACCGCCAGTTTGGCGGCGGTGCGGGCTACTATGCCAAGTGTGCCGCCGGCTTCTGCCTGAGCTGGGCAAGCTATGAGCGCTGGGCCCGGTGGACGGATTACTGGCACAGCCGGTGCAAAAATGAGAATTCTAAATTTGTTTCCATCCCTGCGGACTGCCGCCACTATTTCGGTGAGCAGCAGCCCCGCCCCCGCTTGTTGGATACGGCGGAGGTAAGCTTCAACGGAAGAGTTTGCCACGTTCCCGCCCAGGCTGATGCCTATCTGCGGGAAATCTACGGCGATTACATGGTGGAGCCTCCTGTGGAAAAGCAGGAGCGCAACTGCTACCTGACCTTTGATTTGGGAAAGGAAGAGCTGAAATGATCAATTTTACCGTGGGCCCGGTTCAGTCCAGCGAGGAAGTTCGAGCCATCGGCGCGGAGCATGTGCCCTATTTCCGTACGGCGGAGTTTTCCGCGGTGATGCTGGAAAATGAGCGGCTCATGAACCGCTTTGCCAATGCCCCTCAGGGCGCCCGGACGGTGTTCGTCACCGGCTCCGGCACTGCCTCCATGGAAGCGGCGGTGATGAATGTCTTTACCCCGGCGGATAAGCTGCTGGTGGTCAACGGTGGCAGCTTCGGCCAGCGGTTTTGCGACCTGTGCCGGGTTCATGGACTTGCCCATGAGGTCATCACCCTTCCCGCCGGCACCGCCCTGAAGCCGGAGCACCTGACCCCCTATGAGAATGCCGGCATCACCGGCTTTTTGGTGAACATCCACGAAACCTCCACCGGTGTCCGTTACGACCCGGCGCTGATCTCCGATTTCTGCCGCCGCAACGGTATTTTTCTGGTGGTGGATGCCATCAGCTCCTTCCTGGCCGATGAATTTCACATGGCGCAGTGGGGCGTGGACGTGATGATCACCGGATCCCAAAAGGCGCTGGCCTGCCCGCCCGGTATCTCGGTGCTGGTGCTGTCCCCCCGGGCAGTGGCACGTATCGAGGGCAACCAGGTTCGTAGCCTGTATTTTGACCTGAAACCCGCCCTTCGGGACGGTCAGCGGGGTCAAACCCCCTTCACCCCTGCTGTGGGGACCCTGCTGCAAATCCATGCCCGACTCCGCCAAATTGAACAAAACGGCGGTGTGGAGGCAGAAACGGCGAAAATTGCCACCCTGGCGGCGGATTTTCGCAGCCGCATCCAGCATCTTCCCTTGGACGTTTGCTCCGAATCGTTGTCCAATGCCGTTACCCCCCTTCGCACCCGCCATTGCTCAGCCAATGACATTTTCCTGGCGCTGAAGGACGAGTATGGTATCTGGGTCTGTCCCAACGGCGGAGCGTTGAAGGACCAAATCTTCCGCGTGGGTCACATCGGCGAGCTGACCACTCGTGACAATGAGACCTTGGTAAAGGCTTTGGAAGATTTGGTGAAACGGGGAATTTTGAATTGAGACGGTAAGAGGAAAATAATCATGAAAAAAGTCATCACATACGGAACCTACGACCTTCTGCATCACGGCCATCTGGCCCTGCTGAAGCGGGCCAAGGCCCTGGGTGATTACCTGATCGTGGGCGTGACTGCAGACGTTTATGACAAAGAGCGGGGCAAGCTCAATGTGAGCCAGTCCCTGGCGGAGCGGATTGAAAATGTCCGCAATACCGGCATCGCTGACCAAATCATCGTGGAGGAGTACGAGGGTCAGAAAATTTCCGATATCCAGAAATATGGTGTGGATATTTTCACCGTGGGCTCCGACTGGGTCGGCAAATTCGACTACCTCAGCGATTATTGCCAGGTGGTCTACCTGCCCCGTACCCGGGGTATCAGCTCCACGGGCCTGCGTGCCAGCGCCAAGCCTGCCATCAAGCTGGGCGTTTTGGGCGTGGACAGCTTCTCTGAGCGATTCCTGTCCGAAAGCAAGGCCGTGCCTGGCATCGATGTGGTGGCGGTCTATGACCCGGATGCACCCAAAATGAATAAGCTGTGCCGGATTAAAACCAGCATTGAGCGCTGTGAGAGCGTCCAGGCGGTGCTGGAGCTGTCCGATGCGGTGCTGATTAACACCCCCGCCGACCAGCACTACGACCAAATCATGGCTGCCATTGAAGCAGGCTGTCATGTGATTTGCACCCCTCCGATTTTCCTTTCCACCAGCGAGGCCAAGCAGTGCTACCGCAAGGCCGACGATACGGGTGTGATTCTCTTCGAAGGCCTGAAAACCCTCTATTTCCCGGCGTTTGAGCATATGCTCCTGCTGATTAAGAGTGGTGTCATCGGCGAAGTGAAGGACATCGACGTATCCTGCTCCCAGGTACCGGAGAACATGGATCAGGTGTCGCAGAATAAATACCTGGGCAGTATGTACGACTGGGGCTCCACCGCCTTCCTGCCCATCACCAAGATTTTTGAGCGGTCCTGCAACAAGGTCACCCTGGTGAATTTCCAGAAGGACGACTTTAGCTATTTCACCCGTGGCCTGTTGCGTTTTGACAATGGCACCGCCTCCATCCGGGTGGGTAAGGGCATCAAGGTAGAGGGCGAGATGGTCATCGCCGGCACCAAGGGCTATATCTATGTCCCGGCTCCCTGGTGGCTGACGGAGTATTTCGAGATTCGTACCGAGGATCTTCGCAACGTACGCAAGCACTTCTTCAATTACGAGGGCGAGGGCTTCCGCTACATGATTCACAGCTTCCTGCGGGCCGTGGATGCTCCGGAGGAGGCTTTCATGCACACCCGGCAGGATGTGCTCCGCTCCACCGCCCTGATGGAGAAATTCCACAAGGGCAAGTGCACCGAAATGGATATGTAACGGGGGGGTATGCCTATGGATTCCCAGAATTTGTTGACCCTCCGGCAGACCCAGCAGGTCTATCTGGAACTGTTGGGGGAGTTTGACCGGCTTTGCCGGGCGCATGATTTGCGCTATGACCTGTGCGGCGGCTCCCTGCTGGGTGCGGTGCGCCACGGGGGCTTCATTCCCTGGGATAATGACATCGATTTGTCCATGCCCCGCCCGGATTATGAGCGCCTGCTGACGATGATGCCGTCCCTGCCCCAGAACCGGGCGCTGGTTTCCTACCACGATGGCACGTTCCCACGGCATTTTGCCCGCTACGTCCGAAAGGACGTGCTCCGGGTGTCGGACATGGCGGAGGATTGGGACTGCCCGTATATCGGCATCGACATTTTTCCCCTGGACGGTGTGCCTGGGGAGGACCGGGCTTTTGCCCGGCAAATCAAGAAAATCCGCCGGCTCCGCCGCCTGCTGCTGACCAGCGTGGAGCGCGCCGGCACCAGCCGCCGTGGCAAGGCGGCTGCCTTGGTGAAAAATTGCTATCGCCCGGTGTTGCGGCTGATTGGCAGCAATCGGCTGGCGAAATGGCTGGACCATGCCTGCCGCCGGGTGGACTATGAAACGGCGGAGCAGGTGGGCATCATCAGCGGTATGTATGGCCTGCGGGAGCGATGGGACAAAGCGGATATGCTGCCCCAGAAACAGTTTGATTTCGAGGGCCTTTCTATCCCCGGTTTTGCTAATTTTCACATTTATTTAACCAATCTTTACGGCGATTATATGAAATTACCACCCAAGGAGCAACAAATTCCCCATTGCGACCAGGCTCGTTGGGCTCAGGAGGAAGAATTATGAATGTTGCGCTTTTGACTGCCGCCGGAAGCGGCTCCCGTATGCATCAGGATATCCCCAAGCAGTTCATCCACGTGGACAATAAGCCCGTTATCATTTATACTCTTGAGGCATTCCAGAATCATCCCAGCATCGATGCAATCATTGTGGTGACGCTGGACAGCTGGAGTGCGGTGCTCTGGGCCTATGCCAAGCAGTTTAATATCACTAAGCTCCGCTGGGTCGTCCCCGGTGGCGCCAGCGGACAGGAGTCCATCCGCAATGGTCTGGAGGTTCTGAAGCAGGAGCTGACCGATGAGGACGTGGTCCTGGTCCATGACGGCAACCGCCCCCTGGTGTCCAGCGAAATTATTTCCGATTCTCTGGCAACCTACGCCCGCTATGGTTCCGCTGTGGCAGTGATTCCCTGCACTGAGGTGGTGTTCGAAACCGACGATGGCATCAGCTCCTGCGTGTCCACCGAGCGGGAGCGCCTGCGCCGTACCCAGACCCCCCATACCTACCGCCTGGGCGACCTGTACGGTGCCCATCTGGAGGCGGAGCGCCGGGGAATTACCAACACTGCCGCCTCTTGCATGCTCATGAAGGAACTGGGTCGCCCCAGCTATTTCTCCAAGGGCTCCGAGGAAAATCTGAAAATTACCACCCTGGAGGATTTGAAGATTTTTAAGGCTCTGCTTTACATGACCCAGGACAGTTGGATCAAATAAGAAACAGGGCAGGGGAGCCGACTATGAATTATACCAACCGCTATCTTGCTGATTTGGAGCGCATCCGGGGGGCTGTGCCGGACTATTCCCGCCTCAGCGGGTCACGGGTGCTCATCACCGGTGCCGGCGGGCTGATTTGCTCGGCGCTGGTGGATTTTCTGATGAGCCTGGACCTGGATATTCAGATTTGGGTCGCCGGTCGGAGCGTGGAGAAGCTCTGCAACCGGTTTTCCCATTGGGGTGACGGGCTGAATTACCTGCGCTACGATGCCCTGGAAAAGCTGGAGCTTTCTGAAAGCTTTGATTATTATATCCACGGTGCCAGCAATGCCCACCCGGCGGCCTACAGCGCCCAGCCGGTGGACACCATGTTGGCAAACCTGATCGGCACGGAGCAGATTCTCCGCCATGCCGCCGCAGGCGGCGCCAAGCGGGTGCTGTATATTTCCTCCAGCGAGGTCTACGGCAAAAAGGAGGGGACCCACCCCTACCGGGAGCAGGATTACGGCTTTGTGGATATCCTGAACCCCCGGGCCTGCTACCCCTGCTCCAAGCGGGCGGCAGAAACCCTCTGCGCCGCCTATGCCCAACAATATGGGGTGGATGCGGTGATTGTGCGTCCGGGGCATGTCTACGGCCCTACCGCCACCGCCACCGATACCCGGGCATCTTCCCAGTTTCCCCGGGATGTTCTGGCGGGACAGGATATTGTGATGAAAAGCCCCGGCACCCAGCTGCGTTCCTACTGCTATGTGTTGGACTGCGTTTCTGCCGTGGTCACCGTGCTTTTGCACGGCCGGCGGGGCGGTGCCTACAATATTTCCAATCCCAACAGCGTGGTAACCATCCGCCAGATGGCCCAGGCCTTTGCCGATGCCGCCGGGCGGAAGATTGTGTTCGACAATCCCTCGGACGCGGAGGCGAAAAGCTACAACCTCATGGATAATTCTGCCCTGGACTCCTCGGCTCTGCAGGCTTTGGGCTGGCAGGGACTGTTTGACCTGCCCGCCGGTGTGGCGGCAACATTGGATGCCATGGGTGACTCACAGGTATAAAACCATGCTCTATTATATCAAAATCAAACAAAATAAGCGGGAAACTGCCGGCTTTAAGGCCCCGGATGATGTAAATCACCTCTGCGAGCAGATGGGTATGCGTCCGGTGCTGTTCCCCCGGTTCCCGTCCCAATATTCCAAGCTGAGAAAGCGGCTGTGGCTGTATACCGCCGTGCCGGCGCATTGGCTGAAGCTGATGTTCCGGGTCAAGCGGGGTAGCGTGGTGTTCTACCAGCACCCGATGTATGCCAACAAGCTAATCACCCCCATGGTGCGGCTGATTCGCCGGGTGAAGAAGTGCCGCTTTGTGGCGCTGATTCACGATTTGGAGTCCCTGCGCCAGGGCATCGGCGGTGTGGTCAGCTACAAGCAGGAACGGGAGGAGTATTCCGATACCGTGCTGCTGCAAGCCTTCGACCGGGTCATCTGCCATAACCATGCCATGGAAGCCCACCTGCTCCAACAGGGCTTCGAGCAGGAAAAGCTGATTCGGCTGGGGATTTTTGATTACCTCTGCCCGGATAACGGCCGTACACCGGAATTGACCACCCCGCCGTGCATCTCCGTGGCGGGCAACCTGGCACCCGGCAAATCCGGCTATGTCTATGACATGGACTTGTCCGGGGTGGAGCTGAACCTTTATGGCATCAATTTTGACCAGTCTGCCTGCCGCAGCAGCGAAAATGTCCGCTATCATGGCGCCTTCCACCCGGATGAGCTGCCGGCGGCACTGACAGGCAGCTTCGGTCTGGTTTGGGACGGTCCGGTGGGTTCTACCTGTGCCGGCAATACCGGCGCCTACCTGCGCTATAATAATCCCCATAAAACTTCGCTCTACCTGGCGGCAAATCTGCCGGTGATTATCTGGAGCCAAGCAGCGCTGGCGGGCTTTGTTCTGGAAAATAACCTGGGTATCCTTGTGGATTCTCTGGCGGAGATCCAGGAAAAAGCGGCGCAGCTGACCCCGGCGCAATATGCGGCCATGGCGGAAAATGCCCGCCGCATGGGCGAACAGCTTCGCCAAGGCCATCGTTTCCGCACTGCCGCCCAAATTGCCATTGATGGCCTGAAAAACTGAGCCTCGGCTCAAGAAAGGATGGGGTCATCCTGTGGATCAAACGCAATTACCTTCCCGGGACGGGGAAACCTTAGTGCGCCGCCTTTGGCGCTTGACAGACGGTGACCGGCTGTACTTCCTGTCCTTTTCCATTCTGATGGTGTCAGCGTTGCTGAGCACCTCTTTCTATTATGGCTATTTCGACGGCAAGCCCTATATGTTCCTGCAGATTTTCTGCGTGGCATTGCTGGCGGGTTACGAATGGCGTAACGGCATCCGCAACCAGAATTGGATTGCCTTGATTATCGCCGGCGCCCTGAGTCTGCTTTCCTGGCGGGTCAGCGTGGGCAATCTGCAGCGGCTGGTAAGCCTGATGTTTCCTTACATCTATTGTGCCCGCCGGATTCCCTTTGCGAAAATTGCCCGTACCGCGCTGAATTTGAGCATCGTGACGGTAAGCTTTATCGTCCTCAGCGGTTTGCTGGGCATCATTGAGAATATGTCCATCTACCAGGTCGGTCGTCTGCGGGAGTTTTTGGGTTTCCGCTATGTGCTCTACCCCTCCGGCATCCTGCTGAACATGACAGCCCTCTGGGTATATCTGAAGAAGGATACCGTCAACCTCACGGGCACTCTGATTTGGGCGGCGGTGAATCTGCTGACCTTCCTGCTGACCAACGGACGCACGTCCTTTGTCATGGCAGAGATTCTGCTCTTCGGCGGGTATCAGATTGCCCGATTCCCCAAGCTCATGGAAAAGCTGAAGCCCCTGTGGATTCTTGCCGGTGGTGCATTTTTGTTGTGCGGACTGTTTTCTTGGATTGTGGTACTGGGCTACGATACCATCGAGTGGATGGATCCGGTGAACGCCTTTTTGGGCGGACGGGTGGGGTTGGCGCACCAGTCCCTGTTGGATTACGGTGTCAGCTGGTTCGGCAAAACCATCCAGTGGATAGGAAGCGGTCTGGATGTGGACGGTGTTACCACCCAGGGCATCTATAATTATGTGGACTGCTTGTATGTTAAGGTGGTCCAGCGCTACGGTATTTTGTTCAGCCTGACTTGGATGGGGCTGATTTGCTGGGGTATGTGGCGGATGATTAAGCGAAAGGAGTACCAAATCCTGCTGATTAGCGCCACCGTGGCAGTGCATTGTATTTTTGACGATTTGTCCATGGATTTGCACTATAACCTGTTCTGGATGGGGCTGGGTATGGTGCTTATAAATCCCTCCACGTTGAATTGGAACGGCAAAACAACCGCAAAAAATACCCCGGCGGACTAAACCGCCGGGGTTTCCTTATTAGCAAAGGTAGCTTGCAAGGAGCTTCAGAGTATTGTGCACACCGTCAATATGGCTTCGTTCGTAGCCATGGCTGGCATACACGCCGGGACCAATCAGTCCGTGCTTCAGGTCGAAGCCCGCCCGTAGGGTGGCTTCCACATCGGAGCCGTAGTATGGGTACACATCCACTGCGTAATCCGCTCCGGCAGCCTTCGCTGCCTGAATCAGACCGCCCACTACCTCGTAGCTGTAGGGACCACCGGAGTCCTTGGCGCAGATGCTGACCTGCCGCTCGGTGCATTGCAGACCGTCGCCCACACAGCCCATGTCCACGGAGATGGCCTCCGTCACACCGGCGGGCACGGAGGCAGAGCCGCCGTGCCCCACTTCCTCGTATACCGTCACATGCACCCAAATCCGCCGCTGGGGCTGAATCTGGTTGTCCGCAAGATACTTGGCAAAGCCCAGTAGAATGCCCACGCTGAGCTTGTCGTCCAGGAACCGGCTCTTAAGATAGCCGGAACTGGTGCGTCGGGTACGGGGGTCGAAGCATACCACATCGCCCACCTCAATGCCCAGGGCGCGGACATGGTCGGCAGAGGTCACAACCTCGTCCAGCACAATTTCCACCGTGTCAAAGCTCCGCTTGGTGCCGGAATAATCGGCATTGACATGCACCGATGCGTTGCACAGCTGGCAGGTGCCCTCGAGAACCTTGCCCGCCCGGGTGTAGATTCGCACATTTTCTGCCTCAGCATTGTTGGCGTTCATGCCACCCAAAGCGGTGATTTTCAGCCGCCCGTTGCCCTTAATCTGGGCAACCATGGCACCCAGGGTGTCGGCATGGGCTGCCAAAAGCAGACCATTCTGACTGTCCTTGCCGCCCAAATCCGCCAGCACACCGCCCTTGGTGGTGGTGACGGCGGAAAAACCCAGCTTTTCAAATTCCTGCTTCACCCATTGGGCGGCCTTGTCTGTGTAGCCGGAAGGGGAGTCGATGCTCAATAAGGTTGCCGCCTGCTCCCAGGCGAAATCAGCATAGTTCATATCCATGTGGTGTTCCTCCAATCAAATTGCGGCCCGCTGGTCGACCATGACAATCAGTTCCCGCTCGCTTTGTACTTCCTGGGTGTAGGGGTAGGTTTTTGCCTGCTTTTCAAACTGCGCCAAGGTCCTCTGTGCCGCTTCGTCATTGTGGGCATAGAGCTTGTCCAGCGCATATTTGGTTCGCAGGATGGTAATGTTTTTCGCCATAACCTTCATAAACTGCAGTTGCTCCTTGGTAAGCAGAGCCTCCACGATTTCCGTTCGATTCTGCCCAAGAAGTTCGCAGAAAATCAAGTCGCAGGTAGCCAGCTGCCGATGAATTTCCAGCAGTGCGGTGTTGGCATCCAGCACCCACTCCAGCAGTGCCTGGGTTACCTCCTGTCAGTAGCCTGACCAGTATAGCACATCCCGGCATAAAAGTCTATTGTTTACAGATCATTCACGGCTTCCGCACAGAAAAACCTTTACAATTTTTCGAAAATCGGGTATGATAAGGGAGCAATTACCCCAGGAGGTAAAAACATGGAAAAGAAGAAGTGGAACGCCCGAAAAATTCGTTATTGGGTGACCTTGTCAATTTTGATTGCTATCATCGTGACCTGCCTCGGCATCATCGGCTATAAACTTGTCAACGATGCAATCAATAAAGCCAAATATGATGAAGTAGAGGATATTATGGAGTCCGCCGCCCGGGAGGAATCCCGTACCCGTCCTTCCATCGTGGAAACCGAGCCCTCCGCTCCCACCTCGGAGCCTACCGAGCCGGAGGATTTGCCCCCCTCCATCAACCCCTCTGAGGGTACTCGCCCCACCATCCCCAGTGCCCCTGTCACCGACCCCACAGAAGAATCTACCGAGCCCTCCGCACCCTCTGAGCCCTCCGCACCTTCTGAGCCCTCAGCTCCCACCGAACCTCCCGCCATGCTGTTGCAGTACCAGGTGCTGTACAACATCAATACCGACATGGTGGGCTGGATTCAAATCCCTGGCACCAGCATTAATTATCCCGTGGTGCAGTCCCCCTACGAGAAGGATTTTTACCTGCGTAAGAATTTTTACAAGGAAAAGGCCACTTGTGGCACCATCTACGTCCGGGAAAAGTGCGATGTGTTCAAGCCCTCGGATAATCTCACAATTTATGGTCACAACATGCGTAACGGCACCATGTTCGCTGACCTGCATAAGTATGAGCAGCAGTCTTTTTGGGAAGATAACCGCTACGTGTACTTTGATACCCTCTACGATTACCATGCCTACGAGATTTTTGCCGTGTTCATCAGCTCTGCGGATTTGAGCATTGGCTTTAGCTACCATACCTTTGACGATGCCCGCACCCAGATGGAGTTCGATTACTTCGTGGGCAAGTGCAAGGAGCTGTCCTTGTATGATACCGGCATCACCCCCCAGTACGGCGACAAGCTGATTACCCTGTCCACCTGCGATAAGTCCATCGAGGAAGGTCGCTTCGTGGTGGTCGCCCGCCGGGTCTATTAATCACCCAAAGACGGCTGCATTCGCAGCCGTCTTTTTTTTGAAAATTCCCTTGTACAACCGCCGTCCATGGTGTACAATAATCTCAAACACCGAAAAGGAGGGCATCCCATGCCCCAAAATTATGACGATACCCGCCGCCGTCAGCTTCACCGCCGGCAGGAGCAGCGTCGCCGACAGGAGCAAAAGCGGCGCTCCCGCCGCCGGATATTCCTGGTTGCGATGATTATTGCCCTGACCGTTGCCTTGGCTGGCTTGATTGCGGCGCTGATTATGCACCTGTCCAAGCCCAAGCCTGACCCGGTGGTGACTCCCACCACCCAACCCGATGCCACGCAGGCCACTGAGCCGGAAACGGTGATTGACATCGCCTTCGCCGGCGACTTAAACGTGACGGATAAGCTGATTTCCTCCGGAACCTCTGCCGGCGGCTATGATTTTACCGATGTGTTTATGGACGTTGCCCCTTTGCTGGCCGGTGCGGATGCGTCGGTGCTGAATCTGGAGGGCGGCTTTGGCGAAGGCCCCTTCGGCACGGCTCAGGCACGAGCGCCTCGGGAGTTGGCCCAGGCTCTGTCCTCTGCCGGTGTGGATCTGATTCAGATGGCCAATTCCTACACCTTGAAAAACGGTCTTCTGGGTCTGAATCAGTCCCTGGATACCATCTGGCAGTCCGGCATGGAGCCTGTGGGCGCCTGGCGCTCCAACGAGGAGAATGACAAGTACAATGGCTTCACCCTCCGCTCTATCCATGGCATCAAAATTGCCTTTGTGGCCTTCACCAAGGGTATGGACGAGCATATTACCCTGCCCCCCGGGGCCGAGAACCGGGTGAATTTGCTGTATAAGGATCACACCAGCCTGTACCAGGAGGTGGACACCGACGGCATCAAGAAGGTGCTGAGGGCGGTGGAGCGGGAAAAGCCGGATTTGACGGTCGCTCTGCTCCATTGGGGCAGTGAGGACTTCGAGCAGATCAGCGATACCCAGCGCTCTATCGCAAAGCTGATGAAGAATGAGGGCGTGGATGCCATCATCGGCACCCATTCCCACAAGGTTCAGGCAGTGGAATACGATGAAAAGACCGGTAGTTTGATTGCTTGGTCCCTGGGTGACTTCCTGGGCGAAGTTCCCTATTCTATTGTGCTGAATCTGGAAATCACCCGTAATAACCAAACCGGAAAAACCAAAATCACCGGCGTGAATTATACCCCCATTTATAATGTTTCCACAGAGACCACGGTGCAGCTCCTGCGGATTCCTGATGCCATCGCTGCCTACGAGGCCCATAGCATCGACCGGGTTTCTGAGGAAATCTACAAAGCTATGAAGACTGCCTTGAGCCGACTGAGCGCCCAGATGAAGCCGAAGAAATAAGCAAAAGCCGTCACCTATTAAAGTGACGGCTTAGTGCGTTAAAGAACCATAAATGATTGTTTAGCGGTGTAAAAAATAGCACGTCATTGCGAGCCAGCGTAAGCTGGCGTGGCAATCTCCTGACAATAAAACATATCAGTTCCCTTTAGAGGAGATCGCCACGGGCCTAAAGGCCCTCGCGATGACAG